>NZ_JCANOT010000041.1:0-134004 GCF_059552495.1 Methyloversatilis sp. S146-33 | reverse complement strand
CTGAATCCGTCCGGGCACACCGACACATCCATTGCACCCGCACGCCTTATTGCCTGCGACCACTCGTCCCAGAAATCGCCACTGAATGAATTCTGCGTAACGTTTCTCTTATAGATCTGTGCAGACAGTGTCGAGTTGTCGGAGACATCGAAACGGCTGGAGACCGTAAAATGTGCAAGTTCATTCGACACGCGATCAGGCGACGTAAATACTTGACCCGGGTTTGAAGCGTAGCTCTCGATTGGTACGGTCCCGTTTCCGGTAAGACGATTGTCGGCAAACATGCCCGACACACCGACCGCGCCAAAGGACGTTTTTTTGTCGACTCGACCGTAATATTGCGCCACATTCGACGGGGAGTTCTGCCTCCAGCCATCTTCCTCGAAATGGTTCAACGCGAAGAATCCACCGATCGAACCATCGTTCCCGCCGATCGACATCTGTCGCTGAAGACGCCCCCAGCGGCCGGTCGTGACGGCAGCCGAGAATTTCTCCTCAGTGAACCCCGTTTTCGGAGAAAGCGACAGCGCGCCGCCGAGCGTATTAAGACCAAAAAGCGGATTCGAGCCCGGCATCAGATCCATTCTTGAAATGGCATTGAGCGGAATCATGTCCCAATTCACCACTTCGCCGAACGGCTCGTTTATACGGACGCCGTCGAAATACACCGAAAGCCCTTGTGGGGTTCCGATCAGCGGCGAGGCTGAAAAGCCCCGGAAAACGAGATCCTGTTGAAACGGATTGCCCTGGTAGTCGTTCACGCTGACGGACTGCATCTGATTATTCAGAAAGTCGGTCAGGCCAATTGACTGCGATCGGGAAATATCCTCCGAGGTGGCGCTTTGCACATTGCTGGTCGTCTGCTCCTGATCGATCACCACGCCCGGCAGGGGCGTGATGATGCGCGGTGCGCGAATCTCGACCGGTGCCAGCTCGATCACCTCTTCCTCCTGCGCGATTGCGGTACCGGCGAACGGCCCTGCGGCCAGAGCGAGTGCCGCAAGCGACCTCGCCCCTCCTCTTCTTGTATGCCTTGTCATCGACCTCGGTGTAGGACGGACTCCTACAGCGCCACGGGCTATTTGTTTCCCGTCTTGTACCGAGGCGCCTCACCCGGAAACAGGGAAAACATCCCGTGCGGATAACAGGGGGAAAACTTCCCGTTCGCCGGTTTCATTCCCGGGGAATGAACGCATGCCGAAGGCGTAGCGCCGATCGCGCGCGGGCCGCGGCCCGGTGCGGAAGGCGGGTGGGCGGCGCTCACCGGGACATCATCCCGGCATTGACGGGAACATTCCCGTGCGGGTGACGAATTACCTCATGGCAGCGGCCGTCGATGCAGGGCAAACGCGGCTCGACAGCGGTTCGGTCGGACGGTCGGTGCTGAAGGGAAAAAGGACGGGAGGGAGGGGAGGCGGCTGCGCCGGGGGCATCCGGCCGGGCGTATCAGGGCAGGCCGACAGACGCTGGCGCCGGCGCAATCATGGCGACGGCCGTCGCCGCCGGCCAGGCTGCCGTCGATGCACCCAGGGCAGGCGCAGCGACGGCGAACACCGCTCAGGCTTCGTCCGGCTCCGGGTCGTCCACGGCGGCGTCGCGTTGCGCGCGCAGCCGTTCGATCACGTCGGCCGGGGCGGCCGCCGGAATGCGCGGCGTCGGGCAGTCGACGTCGCCGCACTGCGCGCGGTGGCGCAGCGCGTGGTCCATCAGCACCAGTGCCAGCATGGCTTCGGCAACCGGCGTGGCGCGGATGCCGACGCAGGGGTCGTGCCGGCCGTGCGTGTTCACGATGACCGGGTTGCCGGCCTTGTCGATCGAATGGCGGTCGAGGCGGATGCTGGAGGTGGGCTTGATGGCGATCGACACGCGCACGTCCTGCCCGGTCGAAATGCCGCCGAGCACGCCGCCGGCGTTGTTCGACAGGAAGCCCTGCGGCGACATTTCGTCCGAGTGCTCGGTGCCGCGCTGTTCGACGCTGGCGAAACCGGCGCCGATCTCCACACCCTTGACCGCGTTGATGCCCATCATCGCGTGCGCGATGTCGGCGTCCAGCCGGTCATACACCGGTTCGCCCCAGCCTACCGGCACGCCGCTGGCAACCACGTCGATGCGGGCACCGCAGGAGTCGCCCGACTTGCGCAGCTGGTCCATGAACAGTTCGAGCTCGGGGACGATGGTGGCGTCCGGCGCGAAGAAGGGGTTGTTGGCGATCGCTTCGCGGTCGCGGTATTCAATGCGGATCGGGCCGAGCTGGCTCATCCAGCCGTGGATGTCGATGCCGTAGCGCTCGTGCAGCCACTTGCGGGCGATCGCACCGGCCGCCACCCGCACCGCGGTCTCGCGCGCCGACGAGCGGCCACCGCCACGGTGGTCGCGGATGCCGTACTTCTGCCAGTAGCCGTAGTCGGCGTGTCCCGGGCGGAAGGTTTCGGCGATGTTGCCGTAATCCTTCGAGCGCTGGTCCTGGTTGCGGATGAGCAGTGCGATCGGTGTGCCGGTGGTGACGCCTTCGAACACGCCGGACAGGATTTCCACTTCGTCGGGCTCGCGCCGCTGTGTCACGTGGCGCGAGGTGCCAGGCTTGCGCCGGTCCAGTTCGGCCTGGATGTCGGCGGCGCTCAGCGCCAGCCCCGGCGGACAGCCGTCGACCACGCAGCCGATGGCCGGGCCATGCGATTCACCGAAGGAGGTGACACAGAAAAGCGTGCCCAAAGTATTGCCGGACATGGGAAAACCCGCGATTTTTCGAGGCGCAGAGTCTACCATGCAGGCCCGGCCGACCTCCCGCCCGGCCCGACCGCATACATATAGATGACCACGCCCTTCGCCCTCGCCATCGTGCTGACCATCGTCGGCGGCCTCTGGCTGGACGCGCACGGCGCCACCTGGGCGCCGCACGTCGTCGCACTGTGGACCTGGGCATTGCTCGGCGCGCTCTGTCTGCGCGCCGCGCCCGAGCAGCGCGCGCAGTGGATGGTCTGCCTCGCCTGGGCCACCTTCGGTGAAATCGTGCTGTCGCTGTGGTGGGGCCTCTACGACTATCGCCTCGACAATCTGCCGCTGTTCGTGCCGCCCGGCCACGTGCTGCTTTACGCGCTGGGCGTGTGGCTGAGCGAACGCCTGCCGCACGGTGTGACCGACGCCGTGCCGCCGCTGGCGCTCGGCCTGGTGGCTGCCTGGGCGCTGTTCGGGGCCGACGGTATCAGCCTGCCGCTGTTCGCGCTCTACCTGCTCGCGCTGCGCTTCGGCCCGTCGCCGCGGCTGTACTCGACCATGTTCGTGCTGGCGCTGGCGATGGAACTGTACGGCACCGCGCTCGGCTGCTGGAGCTGGCGGCCCGAAGTGCCCGGCCTGCCGCTGACGGCTGCCAACCCGCCGCTGGCGGCCGGCGCCTTCTACTGCGCACTCGACTGGCTGACCGGCCTGTACGCGCGCCGCGCCGGGACGCGCACCGCGCCGCTTGCCGACGCCCGGCGCGCCGGCTGATCCGCAGCGCATGTTCCCGCCGCTCAGCGCCTCCCTGCCCGCCCTCGCCCGCCGCCTGCCGGGCGCCCTCGCCACCGTGCACCGCTGGCTGGGCATCGCCGGCTGCCTGCTGTTCGTCATGTGGTTCGGCTCCGGACTGGTGATGAGCGTGGTCGGCTTCCCCGTGCTGAGCGACGCAGAACGCCTGCACGGCCTGGGCGTGCTCGACGCGGCGCAGATCCGGGTGTCGCCGACGGCGGCGCTGCAGGCGGCCGACGTGCACAGTTTCCCGCGTCGCCTGTGGCTGGAGGCGCTGCCGCGCGAGGATGGCGGCAGCGAACCGGTCTGGCGCATGACCATGGCCGACGGCGGACGACATGCCATCAGCGCGCGCAGCGGCGCACGCATCACCGCCATCGACGCCGCCCGGGCCGAAGCCATCGCACGCGCCTTCTCCGGCCAGCCGGGCGCGCGCCACGTGGGCATCGTCGAACGCGACCAATGGACGGTGCTGGCGACGCTGGACCGCCAGCGCCCCTTCCACCGCATCGCGCTGGACGACGACGCCGGCACCGAGCTCTACGTGTCGGCACGCAGCGGCGAGGTGGTGCGCGACAGCACCCAGCGCGAGCGCTTCTGGAACTGGGTTGGCGCCGTACCGCACTGGTTCTACTTCACGCCGCTGCGCGAACAGTCGGGGCTGTGGCGGCAGACGCTGCTGTGGGTGTCCGGCATCTGCTGCATTTCGGCACTGAGCGGACTGCTGCTGGGGGTGCTGCGGCTGCGCCGGCGGGCGCCGCTCAGTCCCTTCTCCGGCTGGATGAAGCTGCACCATCTGGTCGGTCTGGGCGGCGGCCTGTTCGTGCTCGCCTGGATGGTCAGCGGCTGGCTGTCGATGTCGCCCGGCGACTGGCTGCGCAACACGCCGCCGGGCAACGCGGCGATGGCACGCTACACCGGCAGCGTGGCTGCCACGTTTCCGTGGCCGCACGCGACACAGGCGCTGGCGCCGCTGTTCGCCGAGGCGGACTGGAAGGAGGTGCAGCTCTACTGGGTGCGCGGTCAGGCTCGCATGACGCTCACCGCCGACAACGGCTTCCGGCGCAGCGTAGACATGCCCGACCTCGGCCACCCCGACGTGACCGAACACCACGCCGAGGCGGTGGCGCGCGCGCTGATCCCGGACGCGCGGCTGGCGGCGATCGAACGCCTGATCCGCGAGGACGCCTGGTGGTACGCCCGCCGCGACGCGAAGGAATTGCCGGTGTGGCGCGTGAAACTGGAGGACGACGCGGAAACCTGGGTGCACATCGACGCGCTCGACGGCCGCCTGCTCGGCACAATGGACCGCGACGCCCGCCTGCGCCGCTGGCTGTTCAACGCGCCGCATAGCTTCGAACTGCCGGCGCTGGCCGGGCACCCAGCCCTGCGCTACGCGCTGCTGTGGCTGGCCGCACTGGCCGGCCTCACCCTCTCGGTCAGCGCCGTGGTGATCGCCGCCCGGCGCCTGACGCGGCCCCGCGTCGATCGCTGAACGGCGGGCGCCCCGCTCACAGGCCGGTCATTCGCCTGACTGCGGCGAAGTACAGCCGGTAGGGCAGCAGGCGCAGCAGCCGCAGCCAGCCAGTGAAGCGCTTCGGAAAATGGATGTGGAAATCGCCACGCGCCAGGCCGCGGAGGATGTGGCCGGCGGCCTCGTCGGCGCTGATCAGCGCCGGCATCGTGAAGTCGTTCTGCGCGGTCAGCGGCGTTTCGACGAAACCGGGGCACACCAGATGCACGGCCAGCCCGCGCGGGCGGACGTCCATGTACAGCGTCTCGGCGAAATTGATCAGCGCCGCCTTGCTCGCGCCATAGACCAGCGCCTTCGGCAGTCCGCGGTAACCTGCGACGCTGGACACAATGACCAGCGCGCCGGCCTGCTGCACCAGCATGCCGGGCAGCACCGCGGCGCAGCCGTGCATGACGGCGGCGACATTGGTGCGCAAGGTGGCGTCGACGTCTTCGTCGTCCAGCTCCCAGGCGCGTACCGGACGGTAGCGCGCGGCGACGAAGAACACCGCATCGATGCCGCCCCAGCTTGCCCACAGTTCGGCGGCGCCGCGCGTCAGCGCGCCCGGTTCGCTGACATCCATCGGAAGCTGCAGCACGTTCGGCGCGCGACCGGCCACCTCGGCCAGTCGCGCCGCGTCGCGGGCGGTCAGCGCGACGCGCGCGCCGGCGTCGATCAGCCGGCGCGCCAGTGCGGCGCCAATGCCGCTGGACGCACCGATCATCCAGACGCGTTTGCCGGCCCAATCCTTCACGGGCGGATTCAGCGGCGCGAACATCATGGCGCGCCGCGGGTGAAGGACAGCGTCACCTCGCCCAGATGGACCCCGAACTTGCTCATCGCCGAGCGGTTCAGCATCACCTTGTCGTCGATCAGATACATCCAGTCGTCGAAGTCGACGTTGTAGACCTTGTCGTCCACCGGCAGCGCCAGCACGTAGCGCCAGCGCAGCGCGTTGCCGCTCGCCTCGCCCGTCGCCTCACCGACCACGTCGTCGGCGCGGCCGCTGTAGCGGCCCTCGCCGAGGTGGCGGATGGTCCAGACGCGGCGGCTCTGCGTGCCGTCGCTCCATTCGAAGCGCTCGTCCAGCGTGCCGGTGTCGCCCTGCCAGCGCGCATCAATGCGGACGACGAAGCGCTTGATCACCTCGCCGCTGCGGCCCTGGAACATGCCCCAGCCGGTCACCGGGCCGTTGAAATACTGCTTCAGATCGAGCACCGGCTTCTGCGCCGCGTACTTCTCCACCGGCACGCCACCGCAGCCGGCCAACGCGGCCAGCCCGAGCACCGACAACAGCCGGCACAGCATTTTCTTCATGATGAAGCTCCTTGCAGATCGGGTTCGAGCCGGCGCGTGCCGGCCCACAGCAGACAGAGCGCCGCCGCCTTCAGCAGCAGCGGCAACAGCGCATAGACGGCGGTCAGCGCCGCGCGCGCCTCGTCGCCCTGTTCGCCCGGCCGGTAACCGAGCAGCGCCAGCGCAGGCAGTGCGACGCCGGCCGCGAGCGCCAGATTGAGCTTGGTGACGAAGGTCCATACACCGAAGCTGCCGCCGGCCGGCAGCGGCTCCTCGCGCCGCGCGATCAGGCCGGCCAGCAGCGCTGGCGGCAGCGCGAGGTCGGCGCCCAATGCGATGCCCGAGCCGACGCAGATGAGCATGAAGGCGGTGGCGTCGCCCGGTCCCAGCGTCCACGCCCAGCCGAACACCACAATCGCCAGCAGCATCGACGCCGCCCAGCTGCGCGCGCGGCCGATGCGGTCGGCCAGCCGGGTCCACAGCGGCAGCGCCAGCACGCCGGCGACAAAGTAGAGCGCCAGGAAAAGACCTTCGCGCTCCGGCGCCTGCAGCACGTCGGCGATGAAGAACAGCACCAGCGTACCGGGCACCGCCGCCGCGATGCCATTGAGCGCGAACACCGCGAGCAGGCGGCGGAAGCGCGCGTGCCGCATCACCTCGCGCAGGGTCGCCAGCAGCGGCTGCACGACTGCCTGCGGCCGCAGATCGGGTACCGTGGTCGTGGTCAGCAGCGCGGCCAGCGCCAGCCAGGGCAACCAGTACAGCGCTGCGCGCCACAGGCCGGTCGGTGCGTCGTCGGCCAGCAGACCGGGTGCGACCGACGCCGCGACCACGCCGACCAGCGCCCAGCCCTCGCGCGAAGCCACCAGCCGGGTGCCCAGCGCCGGGGTGGTCGACAATTCGGCGCCCCAGGCGGCGTAGTTGATGGTGGCGATGCTGTAGCCGGCATAGACCAGCAGCAGCGCGCCGACCAGCCAGAGCAGCGGGTCGATGCCGGCCAGCGGCTTCACCAGCGCCGGCAGTCCAACCGCCAGCGGCAGCAGCCCGAGCAGCACGATGACGCGACGCCCGCGCGCGCGATCGCCGGCGGCGCCGATCAACGGATCGGCCAGCGCATCGACCAGACGCGCGGCGAACAGCACGACGCCCAGCAGGGTCAGCGACACGCCGTAATGTTCGGCGTACAGCTTCGGAATATGGATGTAGATCGGCAGCGCGGCGGCCGCCAAAGGCGCACCGAGCAGGCCGTAGGCGAACACCCGCGCGGTGTTCACCGCGCCTGCCCGGCCTCGGCCAGCAGCTTCGCGCGCAGCGCCGGCTCGCGCGTGCGCGGATCGAGCCAGATGGCGAAGAAGGCGTCCGACAGCGCGCGATCATCGACCGCCGGCAGCGCACGCCCCTGATGGAAAAAGCGTGCGCTGCCGTCGGCCAGCTTGACGCCGGTGATCACCTCGCCTGCCTTGACGTTGGGGAACACGCCGGCGAGCACGTCCTGCCAGCGCGCCAGCTTCGCGTCGTCGCGCTCACCGAGCCGACGGATTTCGTCGATGCTGGCGCTGGCCAGCCGCACGCCGTCGAAGTCCCGGGCGTAGCGCAGGCTCAGCGCAAAGCCGCCGGTCGGCTGGTAACGACCGCCGCTGGCCCACAACGTCGCGTCGTACAGCTTGAGTCCGAACCAGCGCATCTCGCCGCTGCCCAGCGGCTTCGGATCGTCGAGCAGATCGACCGCGCCCGCTGGCGGCTGCGCGAACGCGCAGGCCGAAGCGAACAGCAGCGCGCAGAGCAGACGCCTGATCACGGCTTCACCAGGTGGAACTGGTGCACGTCGATCGACCCGGCGCGGAAGCCTGCCTCGCAGTAGGCGAGGTAGAAGCGCCACAGCCGCTGGAAGCGGGTGTCGAAGCCCAGTGCGCGCAAAGCATCGCCGTGCTGCTCGAAGGTTTCACGCCAGCGCGCCAGCGTGATCGCGTAGTCGAGACCGAAGCGGTAGTCGTCACGCAGCTTCAGACCGGCGCGCTGTGCCCGGTCCACGAACACCGACGGCGACGGCAGCATGCCGCCGGGGAACACGTACTGCTGAATGAAGTCGGTGCCCTTGCGGTAACGCGGGAACAGATCGTCGGCGATGCTGATGGTCTGCACCACCGCTTCGCCGCCGACCGTCAGCAGGCCGTTCAGCTTGGCGAAATAGGTCGGCCACCAGCGCTCGCCGACCGCCTCCAGCATTTCGATCGACACGATGCGGCTGACCTGGCCCCGCAGGTCGCGGTAATCGCACAGTTCGAAGCTGGCCCGGGCGGCGAAGCCGCCGCGCTGGGCCCGTTCGCGCGCCCACGCCAGTTGCGCCGGCGACAGCGTCACGCCGTGCACGTACGCGCCGTTGTCCCGCGCCGCCACTTCGGCAAAGCCGCCCCAGCCGCAACCGATCTCGATCACCGGCTGATCGCGCTGCAGGCGCAGCACGCGGGCGATGCGCGCGTACTTGGCGTGCTGGGCGGCCGCCAGATCGCGCTGCGCGTCGCCTTCGAACAAGGCGCTCGAGTACGTCATGCTGCGGTCCAGCCACAGCGCGTAGAAATCGTTGCCCAGATCATAGTGCGCCATGATGTTGCGGCGGCTTCCACTGCGCGTGTTGGCGCGGCAGAGGTGGCGGATGCGGGCCATCGCCAGCGCCAGCAGGTTGCCGTGTATGGCGCGCCCGAGGGCCTCCCGGTTCAGCGCGAACAGCGTGAGTACGCGCGCCAGGTGGTCGCTGTCCCACAGTCCGTCGAACCAGGCTTCGCCGAGGCCGATGTCGCCGCGCGCGATCACGTGATCGAAGGTGGCCCAGTCTTTCACCCGCATTTCCACCGGCTCGCCGTGGTGGCCGAAGGACAGCAGTTCGCCGTTCGGCAGCGTCATCAGCAGCCAGCCGTGTTCGATGCGCTCCAGCAGCCGGCACACCTGGCGTGCGGCGAACGGCAGCGCATTCCGGCGCTCGAGCGAAATCAGGACGTCGGGCTGATTCATCGGGTCATTTCCTGTACGGGAGGTTGCGGTTTGCTGAAGAAGGGCACGCGCGCGCGCCACAGATGGAAGGCCTGCACGTGGATGCGCGCGATCACCGCCAGCGTCATCAGCGGGTGCGCGGCCAGTGCGCGCCAGGCGGCAGCCCGGCTCATGGTTTCGGCACGACCGGACACGCGTGTGCGCAGCCGGCGTTCGCCGCCGTCGTGGTAGTCGATGGCCACCGCGTGCAGGTCACCACGGCGGTCGAAACGGAAGCGGTAGCTGCCGCTGACCGGGAAGAAGGGGGACACGTGGAACACCTTGCGCGTCTCCATCCACTCGCCGTCTCCGATCGGCCGAGCGTCGGCGTGTGCGACCAGGTAGTCGTGGCGCTCGCCGAAGGTGTTGTTTACTTCGCACAGCACGGCGCGCAGCGCACCGGCACGGTCATGGCAGAACCAGAAGCTGACCGGGTTGAACACGTAGCCGAACAGCCGCGGCATGGTCTGCAGCACCACTTCGCCGTCGGCGCAGCCGAGGCCTTCACGCGCCAGCAGCGCACGTATCCAGAACAAGGGGTGTGAGCCGTCGCGCGCGCCGTGGTCGCGGTAGTGAAAGGACAGCGGCGCCCAGCGGTTCAGCGCGAGCATCGGCACCGGCTGCCGGCCAAGCCGGCTCAGCGCAATGCGCAGGAAGAACAGGCGGTAGGCGAAGCGGGTGCGCACCGGCGTCGCGCGGGCATGCATGACCGCGCCGCGACAGAGGCTGACCGCCGTTTCGCCAACCGTTGCGCTCATGCGGCCAGCACCTCGCCGCTGCGCTGCCACGGAATGTCGGCGCCCAGGTGACGGGCGACGCGCACCGCCGAGGCGAGGCCGTCTTCGTGGAAGCCGTAGCCGGTCCACGCGCCGCAGTACCACAGGCGATCGCGCCCCTGGATTTCCGGCAGCCGCGCCTGCGCGTCGATGGCCGGACCATCGAACAGCGGATGCGCGTAATCGATGCGGGCGATCACGCGTGCGGGGTCCGGCTCGATGAACGGATTCAGCGACACGACCACCGGCTGTTCGAAAGGCAGCGGCTGCAGCCGGTTCATCAGGTAGGACACGCTGACCGGGCGGCTGTCCGGCGCGCCGGCGCCTGCCATGTAGTTCCACGACGACCAGACGCGGCGGTTGCGCGGCAGCAACGCGGTGTCGGTATGCAGCACGGCGTGATTGGGCTGGTAGCGGATGGCGCCGAGCAGGCGCCGCTCGGGCGCCGTCGCCGTATCGCCGAGCAGCGCCAGCGCCTCGTCGGAATGACAGGCCAGCACCACCTGGTCGTAGCGTTCGAGCACGCCGGCCGCCTGCACCAGTACGCCGTCCGATACGCGCTGCAGGCCCTTCACCGCCGACGCGCGCCGGACGTCCTGCAGCGCGGCCGCCATGCGCTTCACATACTCGCGAGAGCCGCCACGCACGGTGAGCCACTGCGGCCGGTCATTCACCCGCAGCAGTCCGTGGTTGTGGCAGAAGCGGGCAAAGGTGGCGAGCGGGTAGCTCATCATGGTCTGCGTCGGACAGGACCAGATGGCCGCCGCCATCGGCAGCAGGTACCAGTCGCGGAAGGCGTCGCCGTAACGGTGCCGCACCAGGAATTCACCGAGGGAAATGTGCTCGGCGCTGCCGTTGGCGGCCCTTTCGGTCACTTCCGAATTGAAGCGCAGGATGTCCTGCAGCATGCCCCAGAAGCGCGGGCGCGCCAGGTTCGCCGGCTGCGCGAACACGCTGGCCAGATTGGTACCGGCCCACTCAATGTCCGGCTCGCGCAGCGACACGCCGAAGGACATGTCGCTGTCGGCGATCGACACGCCGAGCAGCGAGAACAGGCCGCACAAGTGCGGATAGGTGTCGCGGTTGAACACGATGAAGCCGGTGTCGACCGGATGGCTCACGCCGTCGATCTCGACATCCACCGTGTTCGAGTGACCGCCCAGGCGGCCCTCCTGCTCGTACAGCGTCACCTCGTGCCGGCGCGACAGCAACCAGGCTGCCGACAGACCCGAAATGCCTGCCCCCACCACCGCAATCTTCATTATTTTCTGCCTCCAGCCCACCGCTACACGCGAACGGGCGTTATGGATTCACCTGCGCAGATTCACCCGCTCGAATTTGCGTGTGCGATCCGCCGATCTGCGTCATCTGCCCAGAGCCGCTTCGATCTCGCGCAGCAGCACGTTCGAATCGGGTGCCACGTTGCTGGGGAAGGCGGTCACTGTCCGGCCATCGCGCCCGATCAAGTATTTGTGGAAGTTCCACGCCGGCTCCGAACCCGAGGCCTTCGCCAGATCGGCGTAAAAGGGGTGGCGCTGGGCGCCCCTGACCGAGGTCTTCGAGAACATCGGAAACTTGACGCCATAGGTCATGCTGCAGAACTCGGCGATGTCCTTGTCGCTGCCCGGTTCCTGGTTGCCGAAGTCGTTCGACGGGAAGCCGAGCACGGTCAGACCGCGTTTGCCGTAGCTGTCCCGCAGCTTTTCCAGCCCGGCGTACTGGCCGGTGTAGCCACAGCGGCTGGCGGTATTGACCACCAGCAGCACGCGGCCGCTGTATTCGCACAGCGAACGCGGCTTGCCGTCGAGCAGGCCGGGAATCGAACGATCGAGCAGCGTCGGGCAGGCGTCGGCCGCAGCCGCAGTCATCGAGGTCAAGGTCGTCACCAGCGCGAAGACGATGCGCAAACCGTCAGCGCGCAGCACGGGCCGACTCGCAGCAGCGCGCCGATGCATCGACGACGAGGTGCGCCGGGAAGTAGGCACCGGTCGCGGCGCGGTGCAGATGAACCAGCGCATCGGTCTGGCTCGACGCCGGCTGGGCAGAGGCCGACGCTTTCTGCGCTGGCGCAGCGGCGCGTTCATGGTCGACCGGTTCGGCCGCCGACGGCATGACGGCCGACGCGGACACGCAGAACAGCATTGCCAGCGCGCTTGTGGCGCTTCCTGCAGCTTTCATCGTCTTCATACCGCCCCCTTTTTTGTCCTGGACAAAACAAGACTCAAGCCGTAATCTAGGACTCATGAGTCGCCATGTCAACGATTTGTCCAGGACAAAATGAGTGCTCACGCATCGGGGCTGTCCCTGCTGACCATCAGCGCGGTGGAGCGGGAGACCGGCCTTCTGAAAGACACGCTGCGCGTATGGGAACGTCGCTACGGTTTCCCCAAACCCATCCGCGACGAGGCCGGCGAGCGGCTGTACTCGCTCGAAGACGTCGGCAAGCTGCGCCTGATACGCCGCCTGATGGACCAGGGCTGGCGTCCGGGCAAGCTGCTGGCGGCCAGCGCGGCCGAACTGCAGCTCATCATCGAGGCCGAGCAGGCCTCACGCGTACCGGCGCTGCTGGCCGGTGAAATACTCGACGCCATCCGCAGCCATGACGTCGAGGCATTGCGCCGGGTGTTCCAGCAGACGCTGCTGGAAAAGGGCTTGCAGGGGCTGGTCACCGATCTGGTCGCGCCGCTCAACGTGGACATCGGCGAAGCGTGGATGCGCGGCGACATCGGCGTGCCGGACGAGCACTTCTACACCGAACAGACGCAGTCCTTCCTGCGCGGAACGCTGGCCAGTTACGCGCGCACCGGAAAGCCGCCGCGCGTGCTGCTGACCACGCTGCCGGAGGAGGAACACGCGCTGGGCCTGCTGATGGTCGAGGTGATGCTGACCGCCGAAGGTGCGCAGTGCTGTTCGCTCGGGCCACGCATGCCACTGGCCGACATCCGCACGTCGGCCCTCACCGCCAGCGCCGACATCGTGGCGCTGTCCTTCAGTTCGGCCTTCCCGGTACGCCAGGCCATTGCCGGCATCCGCACGCTGCGCGAAGCACTCCCGCCGACAGTGGAACTGTGGGTCGGCGGTGCCGGTGCGCGCGACAAGCTGCGCAACGAAACGGGCGTGCGCGTGATACGCGGCATCGGCGATGTCGGGCCCGCTGTCCGCGCCTGGCGGGACGCCCACGCCAGCCACTGAACCGGGCGACGGGAAACACGCGCTTTTCCGGCGATCCGCCGGCGTCCATCCATGATTGAATAGGCAGCTGCGTAGCGGCCGGCTTGCGTCGCGCATGCGCGGACCTCGCCACGCGGACGACGGAAGCGGGATGCGGCCACAAGCTGTCATCGGGCTGACTTCTGCTCGCGTAAAATGCTTTTTTCTTCAGGAGCCCTTCATGCTCTATCCCGAACTGTTCAAGTCACTCGAATCCGCCCGCTGGGACATGGCGAAAGACGTGCCCTGGGACAGTTTCGACGCCGCGCTGCTGTCCGACGAGCAGGCGATGACGATCAAGATGAATGCCATCACCGAATGGTCGGCGCTGCCGGCCACCGAAATGTTCCTGCGCGACAACCGCGACGATTCCGACTTCTCGGCCTTCATGTCGATCTGGTTCTACGAGGAACAGAAGCACTCGCTGGTGCTGATCGAATACCTGCGCCGCTTCCGCCCCGAATTGGCGCCGACCGAAGAGGAACTGCACGAAGTGCGCTTCGAGTTCGACCCGGCGCCGGCGCTGGAGACGCTGATGCTGCATTTCTGCGGTGAGGTGCGCCTGACCCAGTGGTACCGCCGCGCGTCCGAATGGCATACCGAGCCGGTGATCAAGCACATCTACGACCTGCTGTCGCGCGACGAGGCCCGTCATGGCGGCGCCTATCTGAAGTACATGAAGCGGGCGATCGATCAGGCCGGCGACGCCGCGCGCGCCGCGTTCTCGAAGATCGGCATGCTGATGGCCGCCAGCGGCCGCGCCGGCAAGCCGATGCACCCGACCAATCTGCACGTGAGCAAGGCGCACTTCCCGCGCGACACCGTGCAGTCGCGACTGCCCGACCCGGAGTGGCTGGAGCGCTGGCTGGACGAGCAGATCCGCTTCGACAAGGACTGCGAGGCGCGCGTGATCGGCGGCATCCTGCGCAACCTGAGCTCGCTGTTCGGCGAAAGCTTCAAGACGGTGGGCGACCTGAACCGCTTCCGCAAGCAGTACGCCGGCGCCGCCTGATGCGCGGCGGCACGCCGGCCTTCGAAGCCAAGATCTGCCCGCCGGATCAGCTCGCGGCGCGCCGGGCTGCCCTGCCCGGCCCGGTGGTGTTCACCAACGGCTGTTTCGACATCGTGCACCGCGGCCACGTCACCTGCCTGGCGCAGGCACGTGCGCTCGGCGGCTCGCTCATCGTCGCGCTGAACACCGATGCGTCGGTGCGCCGTCAGGGCAAGGGGGATGACCGCCCGGTCAATGCGCTGGAAGACCGCGCCGCGGTAATCGCCGCGCTGGAATCGGTAAGCCTGGTCACCTGGTTCGATACCGACACGCCGCTCGATCTCATCCTTGCCTGCACGCCGGACGTGCTGGTCAAGGGCGGAGACTGGCCGGTGGAGCGCATCGTCGGCGCCGCGGACGTGCTGGCCCGCGGCGGCCGGGTCGAATCGATCGCCTTCGAACACGAGCGTTCGACCACCGCGCTGCTCCGTAAGATACGCAGCCTGTGACTGCACCGTTACGGTGCATCGGGTCATAACCCGGCGCTTGCCGAGACTGCGCTTATCATCGGGACGCATCGTCGCACTGCTTCCCGCCTGGTCATGATTCGATTCACCGCACTCCCTGCCCTGCTGATCGGCGCCGCACTGATCTGCACCGCGGCTCACGCCGCACCGGACACCACGACCGATATCGAACAGCGCGTACTCGCCTGCACCGGCTGCCACGGCGCCGAAGGCCGCGCCGCCGCCGACGGCTACTACCCACGCATCGCCGGCAAGCCGGCCGGCTATCTGTACAACCAACTGCTGAACTTCCGCGACGGCCGTCGTCAGTACCCGCTGATGACCGGTCTGCTGCAGACGCTCAGCGACGACTACCTGCGCGAGATGGCCAGCCACTTCGCAGCACTCGAACTGCCCTACCCGCCGCCGGCGCGCAGCACGCAGAAGCCCGCGACACTGGCGCACGGCGAGGCACTGGTGCGCCGCGGCGACGCGACGCGCGACATTCCGGCCTGCGAGAGCTGCCACGGCAGCGCACTGACCGGCGTCGCCCCGGCGATACCCGGCCTGCTCGGTCTGCCGCGCGACTATCTGGCGGCCCAGCTTGCCGGCTGGAAAAGCGGCATCCGTCAGGCGCACGCGCCGGACTGCATGGCACAGATTGCCCAGCGCATGAGCGCCGACGACATCCAGGCGGTTGCCCACTGGCTGTCGTCGCAAGCGGTCGCCGAGGGCGGCAAGCCAGCCGCCCGTCTCGACAAGGCGCTGCCGATACGCTGCGGCGGTGTGCAGGAGGGCGCGCGATGAAGCGTCTCCTGATCGCAGCGCTGCTGCTCGCCACGTCGGCAGGCGTCTATCTCGCGCTGCAACCGGCCGCGGATGAGCCGGCCGCCGGTGCGGCGGATGAAGACCGCGCGGCACAGGTCGCGCGCGGCGAGTACCTTGCGCGCGCCGGCAACTGCATGGCCTGCCACACCGCACCGGGCGGCACGCCCTGGGCCGGCGGCCGCGCGATGGACACGCCCTTCGGCACGATCTACACCAGCAATCTGACGCCGGACCCGACAAGCGGGCTCGGCCAATGGACGGCCGATGACTTCTGGAAGGCGCTGCACGAAGGTCGCGCACGCGACGGCCGCCTGCTCTATCCGGCCTTCCCCTACACCAGCTACACCCGCGTCACGCGCGCCGATGCCGACGCGATCTGGGCCTGGCTTCAGACGCTGCCACCCGTCGAACAGCCGAACCGGCCGCACGCGCTGCGCTTCCCCTACGACACGCAGGCGGCGCTGCTGGCGTGGCGGGCGCTCTATTTCAAGCCGGGCGTGTTCGTGGCTGACGCGACGAAGTCCGAGGACTGGAACCGCGGCGCCTATCTGGTGCAGGGGCTGGGTCACTGCAGCGCCTGTCACGCGCCGCGCAACGCACTGGGCGCGAGCAGCGATCCGGACGCGCTGGCCGGCGGCCTGATGCCGGTAGAGAACTGGTACGCGCCCTCGCTCACCTCGCCGCACGAAGCCGGCGTGGCCGACTGGGCAAAGGACGACATCGTGGCGCTGCTGCGCGACGGCGTGAGCGGCAACGCAACCGCCGCCGGGCCGATGGCCGAGGTGGTGTTCGGCAGCACGCAATACCTGTCGGCGAGCGATCTCGACGCGATGGCGGTCTATCTGAAGTCGCTGCCGGTGACGCAATCGGTGAAGGCGGAGTCGACCGGCGTACTGGACGAACTGCGGCGCGAGCGCGGCACCCAGCTCTACGGCGAGCACTGCGCCGACTGTCACGGCGAGCGCGGCGAGGGCAAGCCGGGCATCTGGCCGGCGCTGGCCGGAAACCGCGCGGTGACGATGGACCCGCCGGCGAACACCGTGCGCATCGTGCTGGGCGGCGGCTACGCGCCCGCCACGCGTGGCAACCCGCGCCCCTACGGCATGCCGCCCTTCGCCGCCGCGCTCAGCGACGACGAAGTGGCGCTGGTGGTGTCGCACATCCGCGGCAGCTGGGGCAACACCGCGGCGCCAGTCAGTTCGCTCGACGTGCAGAGACTGCGCGGCAACCTGCGCTGACGCGGATCGCTGGACGTAAAAGAGGGCGCCGCATGCGGCGCCCTTCTCTTTGCTGCGACCGCCGGCGACACGGCGGTTGGCGGGCCGAAGATCAGACGCCGCGCATCCGCCGACGCACCGACAGCGCGATCAGGCCGAGGCCGGACAGCATCAGCGCATAGGTTTCCGGTTCCGGCACGGCAGCGACCTGGTCGATCTGGAACGCCAGCATCTGCGAGAAGCCAGCGTTCAACGTCACGGTGTAGGCACCGACCGGCACGCCCAGCGCCGCCAGATCCCATGTGTAGCGGAAGTAGTCGCTGACGCCACCGTTCAGCGTGCTGTCGACCAGCGTGCCGGCGATGGCCTGGCTGCCGCCGTTGTAGCTCAGGGTCAGGCTGAAGGGCGTGCCGCCGAACTGGCCGTCGAAGTCATTGATGATGCCCTGGAACACCAGCGCGGTCGCGCCGGCATCGACGGTGGTGTCGGTGAAGGTGAAAGTGGAGGCGCCGCCGTACAGGCCGAAACCGGCCGGGTAGTGGTCGCCGCTGACGCGGGTGAATATCGCGTCGCCCGAGCCGGCGACATTCGAGCCGCTGCCGGCGACCAGCTCTTCGACCGTCAGCGCACCGCCGGTGCGGTTGCGGTTCATTTCGTTCCAGCCATCGAAGGACAGCGAAAACGCCGGATCGACGAACTGCTCATGGGTGCCGTTGGCATGGGCGAAGGCGGAAGCCGAGATCATGGCAACGCTGACGACGGAACGGACGAGGACTGACTGCTTCATTGAATCTATCTCCCGATGAACGAAGGTGTTTGCCCGGCCTGGCCTTCTGTCTTCGCTGGGAGGCAATTCGAGGTACTGGCTCCGGACCGGACCTGCCGCCGGATGCCAGAGTGGATTCCCGTCACCGCCCGGGCCATGCCCGCACGTTTATGAGAACGATTCTCATTCTATAGAACAACACCCCGTCGTCAAGCCCGTCGTCGATCGACCGGCATATCCGTTCCGGCACCGGGCCGGAACGGACATGCTGTACTCAGGCGCTGACCGACAGCGTCGATCCGGTACTCGCCGTGCTGTCGTCGCCGGTGTATTCCTGCAGCATCTGCAGCACGCGCGCCAGCATGCGTTCGTCGCGCGCAGCCTCGTCCGGCGGCGGCGGACGACTGTCGGACGACGCGCCGGACGCGGCCGCTTCGGATTCGCGGAACGCCATCGCCTCCTGGAAGCTCACCTTGCCGTCGCCGTCGGTGTCCGCCTCGTCGAAGGACTCGACCAGCGCCGCCAGTTCGCTCGCCTCCGCGCTGCCCGATGCCTCGGCCTCTTCCGCCATCGCGCCCAGCTGCTCGACGCTCATGCCTTCGTCCTCGCCCGCCGGCGGCGGGGGCGGCGGCGGACGGTTGCCCATCGCCTGGCCGACGCGCGACGCGCCGAAACTGTCCTCCAGCTGGTCGGCCACCTTCTGCAGCAGACTGCCCAGTTCCTGTTCGGTCACCTTGCCGTCGCCGTCGCTGTCCATCGCGCCGAGCAGGTCCTCGGCCGATGCACTGCTGCCGGTCGATTCCAGCGCACCGGCCAAATCGCTGCTGTCGATATAGCCCTTGCCGCCGCTGTCCAGCAGCGCGAAGACGTCCGCCGCCATCGCCGACGCATCCGGTTTCTGCGGCCGGTTGGCCTGCATTGCCGACTGCATCGCCGAGGCCATGCTGCTGCCCACACCCGATATGCTCATGTCCATGCTCCTGTGTGTATGAGAAATGCGGCCGCCGGCATCGGCAGCCACCTGTCACAGGGCAAGTTATCGGCCCGAAACGGCGCGCCAATCGGCCGTTTCGGGTAAAACCGCGTGAGCGTACGTAAAGGAAAAGGGCCGCGTTGCGCCGCCCTCTTTACACGGCGACACCGCGTCGCCTGCCGCAGCGCCCCTTTCGCCATGCGCCGGCAAGTTTCGCCGCCGGGCGCATCGTGCGGAAGCGCCGATGGCCGTCACCGACGCGTCGGTCGACCGGCGCAGCGGCAAGCACTGCCGGCGCGCAACTGTGTAAAGACGCGTCAGTCCTCGGCCGGCAGCCGGATATCGACGCGCAGGCCCCCGCCTTCGGTGTTCGACGCGCGGATGTCGCCGCCATGCGCCTCGACCGCGCGCCGCGCGATCGACAGGCCGAGGCCGGCGCCGTGGCTGCCGTCGCTGCGCGCGCCGCGGAAGAAGGGATCGAAGATGCGCTCCAGTTCGCCGTCGGCGACGCCACAACCGCCGTCGCTGATGCTGACGCAAGCGCTCCCGCCGGCCCGGCCCAGCGCGATGTGAACCACCGAACCCGCCGGCGCGTACTTCACCGCGTTGCGCAGCACGTTGTCGAAGGCGCGACGCAGCAGTTCGCCCTGACCCTTGACGACGGGCCCCGCGCCGTCGGTCGACAGCACGACCTCGACGTCGCGCGCGGCCGCCTCGAACCGCGCATCACCGGCCACATCATGCAGCAGGGCGTCGAGCGCCACCGGCTGCGGCAGCGTGCGCGCCGCGTCGTGCTCCAGTCTCGCCAGACCCAGCAGTTCGCCGACCAGAGTGTCCAGCCGGGCCGTCTCGCGTTCGACGCGCTCCAGCATCGCTTCGATCCGCGACGGATCCTGCCGTGCCAGACCGATGGCGGCACTCATCCGTGCGAGCGGCGAACGCAGTTCGTGCGACACGTCGTGCAGCAGCCGACGCTGCGCGTCGACCAGCTGTTCGATGCGTGCCGCCATGCGGTCGAAACCGCGGCCGAGATCGGCGATCTCGTCACGTCGACGGCCGATCCGTGCCGCCGTACGTACGCCCAGATCGCCGCCGGCCAGTGCATCGAACGCCTGGCTGAGGTGACGCACCGGGCGCGACAGATACCAGGCCAACGCGGCGCTGAAGGTGAGCGCGCCGATCAGCAGCGCGACCACTTCGAGGAAGGGCGGCGGCGGCAGTGGCAGTCCGCCAGCTGCCGACGGCGGTCGATCGCCGCGCGCGGCCGCCAGCACTTTCCACTGCGCGCCGTCGATGGACACGACCCGCGCAGTGTCCAGTCGTTCGGCGCTCACCGTACGCCCGAACTGCTCACTGCCGTCGGGCCGCACCAGCAGCGGCAGCGGCAGCCGCTGCGCGCGCCAGATTTCAAGCAGCGCCACGGTCGCTGGCGGCCCCTGCTCGCGCAGCAGTACCTCGACCGTGTCGGCCATGAGCGCCGATTGTGGGTGTGGCCCGCGGCCCTCGCGTGGCCAGATCATCGACAGCGCCAGCGCCACCAGCAGCGCCGCCACCGCCAGCGCGGCGACGAAGGCGAAAAACAGCTTCCAGAACAGCCGGCCCACTAGGCGCGCACCAGCTGGTAGCCGACGCCCCGCACCGTCTGTATCAGCGGGCGGCCGCCGCTCAGCGGCGCGAGCTTCTGCCGGATGGCGCTCACGTGCACGTCGATGTTGCGGTCGTAAGGGCCCATCGGCCGGCCCAGCGCCTGCAGCGACAGGTCGGCCTTGGACACCACGCTGCCGGCGTTACGCGCCAGCACTTCGAGCAGACCGTATTCGGAACTGGTGAGGGTGAGCAGCGTGTTGCCGTACTCGGCGCAGCGCCGCTGCGGCCACACGGACAGCGCGCCGACGACGATGGCGTCGTCGCCGGCCGCCTGTGTGCGCGCACCGCCGATGCGGCGCAGAATCGCGCGCAGCCGCGCCACCAGTTCCCGCGGCGTGCATGGCTTCTGCACATAATCGTCCGCGCCCAGTTCGAGCGCGAGCACGCAGTCGATGTCGTCGCCGCGCGCGGTGAGCATCAGCACCGGCACGCCGGAGAAGGCACGCAGCCGGCGCAGCACTTCGATGCCGGACACGCGCGGCATCATCACGTCGAGCACGACGATGGCGAAGTCGCCCTGGCGCAGCAACGCCAGACCGCTTTCTCCATCGGCCGCGCGCTCGACCGCGTAACCTTCATTGGCGATGTACTCGCCGAGCATCGCACTGAGCTCGGCGTCGTCGTCGATCAGCAGAACCCTGTTTGCGTCGGCCGTCATCGGCATGCCTCACCTGTATTCGATGACGGCGATGATAAGCGCCGTAGAGTGCCGCGATGGGCGGGATACCGCCCGCGCCACGGTTCATTTCCGCGCCGAGCTCTGAGCGATGGCACAAATGAAAAGGGCGGGCCGCAGCCCGCCCTTTCCGCCGACGCAGAACTCAGGCCGCCTTCTTCACCTGCTTCTGGTACAGGAACTCGAGCAGCGCGGCACGGTACTCGACGAAATCGGCGTCGTGCGCGAGCTTCAGGCGGTCGCGCGGACGCGCCAGCTTCACGTCGAGGATTTCGCCTATAGTGGCGGCCGGCCCGTTGGTCATCATGACGATACGGTCGGACAGCAGCACCGCCTCATCGACGTCGTGCGTCACCATCACCACGGTGGCGCCGGTCTTTTCCATCACGCCGTTCAGTTCGTCCTGCAGGCTGGCACGGGTCAGCGCGTCGAGCGCACCGAAGGGCTCGTCCATCAGCAGTATCTTCGGTTCCATCGCGAAGGCACGGGCGATGCCGACGCGCTGCTTCATGCCGCCGGAAATCTCGTGCGGATACTTATGCAGCGCGTGGGTCATGTGCACCATGTCCAGTGCCGCCTCTGCGCGCGCCTTCAGCTTGGTCTTGCCTTCCTTCTTGCCGAACACGCGCTCGACCGCCAGCAGTACGTTCTCGAAACAGGTGAGCCAGGGCAGCAGCGAGTGGTTCTGGAACACCACGGCGCGCTCCGGCCCCGGACCGGCGATCTCGCGGCCGTCGCAGATCAGGTTGCCCGAAGTGGGCAAGGTCAGGCCGGCGATCAGGTTCAGCAGCGTGGACTTGCCACAACCGGAGTGGCCGATCAGCGTGACGAACTCGCCTTCGGCGATGGTGAGGTCGATGTCGCGCAGCGCGACGAATTTGCCCTTCTTGGTATCGAAGGTCATGCCTGCGTTCTCGACTTTCACGATGGTCTTGCTCATGGTGGTCTCCTCGCGGGCCGGTGCGTGGCACCGGCCGCCTCAGTTCAATGCAATCGTTTGGACGGGATCAGCTGTTGCCGTACGAGAAGCGGCGGGCGAGCAGCAGCAGCGCCTGTTCGAGCAGCAGGCCGACGATGCCGATGACGAAGATGGCGATGATGATGTGTTCCACCTTCAGGTTGTTCCACTCGTCCCACACCCAGAAACCGATGCCCACGCCGCCGGTCAGCATTTCCGCGGCAACGATGACCAGCCAGGCGGTGCCGATGGACAGGCGGATGCCGGTCAGCATGTAGGGCAGCACCGACGGGAACAGGATCTTGGTGACGATCTTCCACTCGTCGAGGTCGAGCACGCGGGCCACGTTCATGTAGTCCTGCGGCACGCGCTGCACGCCGACCGCGGTGTTGATGATCATCGGCCAGATCGAACAGATGAAGATGGTCCAGGTCGCCGCCGGGTCCGCCTGCTTGAACACCAGCAGGCCGATCGGCAGCCAGGCCAGCGGACTGACCGGGCGCAGCAGCGAAATGACCGGATCGAACATCGCGTTCATGAAGGCGAAGCGGCCGATGATGAAGCCGAGCGGAATGCCCACCAGTGCCGCGAAGCCGAAGCCGATGCCGACGCGCTGCAGCGAGGACAGCACGTTCCAGCCTATGCCCATGTCGTTGGGGCCGTTGTTGTAGAAGGGATCGGCGAACAGCACCTTGGCCGCATCCCATACGGCGAGCGGACCCGGAATGCTGCCGCCCTTGGCCGCGAGCAGCGCCCACACGGCAACCAGCAGCGCCATGCCGGCGATCGGCGGGAAAACCGCCTTGAACACCGCGAGCAGGATTTCGGAGATCGGCGTACGCGGCTCGCGCGGCGCGGCCTTCGCGACCGGCGCTGCCGCTTCGTTGGCGGCCGGGGCCGGCACCACGGACGGGGTGGCATGCATGGACACGACCTTGTCTGATGTGAGGGTTGCTGCACTCATGACGGATTCCTTTCAGTACCGGTCGGCGCGGGGCAGGCCCCGCGCCGGGAACATTACGCGGCGTTGATCTTGAAGCTGCCGGCGTACTTCTTCGGGTCCTTGCCGTCCCACACGACGCCGTCGATCAGCTTGTGCGTCCGCATGTCGCTCTTCGGCACAGCGACACCGGCGGCGGCGGCGGCCTGCTTGTAGATGTCGGTGCGGTTGATCGCCTTGGCCACCGCCAGGTAGTCCGGATCGGTCTTGATCAGGCCCCAGCGCTTGTGCTGGGTCAGGAACCACATGCCGTCCGACAGGTAGGGGTAGTTCACCGCGCCGTCATTGAAGAATTTCATCGCGTTCTTGTCGTCCCAGCTCTTGCCCAGGCCATTGGAATAGCGGCCCAGCATGCGCTCCAGGATGACGTCCATGTCGGTGTTCACGTAGGACTTTGCGGCGACGGTTTCCGCCGTCTTGCGACGGTTGGCCAGCGAGGCGTCGATCCAGCGGCCAGCATCGAGGATGGCGGCGGTCATTGCGCGTGCGGTGTTCGGGTTCTTGGCCACCCACTCGGCGGTGGTGCCGAGGATCTTCTCCGGGTGATCGACCCAGATGTCCTGGGTGGTGACCGCGGTGAAGCCGATCTTGTCGATGATGGCCCGGTTGTTCCACGGCTCGCCGACGCAGTAGCCGTCCATGTTGCCGACCCGCATGTTGGCCACCATCTGCGGCGGCGGCACGGTGATCACCTTGACGTCCTTCATCGGGTTGATGCCATTGGCCGCCAGCCAGTAGTAGAGCCACATCGCGTGGGTGCCGGTCGGGAAGGTCTGGGCGAAGGTGTATTCGCCCGGCTTGGCGGCGATCAGCTTCTGCAGGCTGGCGCCGTCGGTCACGCCCTGATCCTTCAGCTTGTTGGCAAGCGTGATGGCCTGACCGTTGTTGTTCAGCGTCATCAGGTTGGCCATGTCCTTCTTCGGGCCGCCGATACCCATATGGACGCCATACACCAGACCGTACAGCACGTGCGCGGCATCCAGCTCGCCATTCACCAGCTTGTCGCGCACCGCAGCCCACGAAGCTTCCTTCGACGGGATGATCTTGATGCCGTACTTCTCGTCGAACTTCTCCACCGCCGCCATCACGACGCTGGAACAGTCGGTCAGCGGGATGAAGCCGATGCGCACTTCCTTCTTCTCGGGGGCGTCGGAACCGGCGGCCCAGGCCGCCGAACGCACGCCGGGGGGCACCATGCTCATCAGCGAAGCTCCCACACCGAGTGCGGCGCCCTGCTTGAGAAAGCTGCGGCGCGTCGCGCTGGTGTCAATGACGCTGTCTGCCTGCTTCGGATGCTCAGCCATCGTGTTCTCCGTAGTTTCATGATCGATTCCAGAATGAAAAAAGGGTGTGCATCCGCGGCTGAGAAGCCGACCGGATGGACACCCTTGTCCCTTATGGAGGCTTCTCGCCTCGCTGGCCGCAACCACGTTGTTGCGCCTTGAACAGTGATTAGCACGGGGCGTGCCAACCCTGAAAATCAAGAACCAAAACGTTTTTTTTCAATGACTTGAAAGCCGAATCGAAAACTGGACACGAAGGTGCGGTCCGATACGACCGCACTTGTGCGGTGCGACAGCAGCGTGCGTACGCACCATGTCGAACCGGGGCATGCATGCCGAGGGCGTGACGCCATCCGCCCTCGGCCTCCTCGCGAGAGTGCGCGGCAATGACGGATGGCCATGCACGGCGCAGCGATGCGCCGCGCCGACGGAAAGATCTGCAACAGGGAGGAGGGAAAGGCTCGGCCGGTCAGCCGAGCAGGCGTGCGGTGGCGATGAAGTCTTCGGACACCGCGGCGATGGTCTTGCCGCGCTCCATCGCGAGTTTGCGCAGCGTGTGATAGGCGGCGTCCTCGTCGATACCCCGCAACTTCATCAGGATGCCTTTGGCGCGGTCGACCGAAATGCGCTCGCTCAGCTTCTGCCGCGCCTCGTCGCGCGAGCGGCGCAGTTCCTGGTGCTCTTCGAAACGGGCCAGCGCCACATCGATCACCGGCTTGATGCGCTTCGGCTCCAGGCCATCGACCACATAGGCCGAAACGCCTGCCTTCATCGCGCGGCGTATGGTCTTGCTGTCCGAATCATTGGCGAACACCACGACCGGGCGCGGCATTTCGCGGTCCATCGCCGCCATGTTCTCCAGCGTGTCGCGCGACGGCGAATCGGTCTGGATCAGGATGACGTCCGGCTTGATTTCCTCGACCTTCATGTGCAGGTCGTAGGCGCTCGACAGTACCGCGGCCACCTGGTAACCGGCGCAGGCGAGCCCGGCGCAGATTTCAGCGGCACGCTTGCGCGATTCGTCTACCACCAGGACATTGAGAACGGCCATTGTTCAGTCAGGAAAGGGATTCCGGACCGACGCGATGCAATCGCCGTGCCAAGCTCCGCCCGGCGCGCCGCAAATCAAGCTGCGACAAGGACTTGCGCGCGGACCTCAATCGAGGTCGATCACCATCAGCGACACGTCGTCGTGCGCCAGCGCCCCGTCCAGATGCATGGCGAGTGCGGCGCGCACCGCATCGTGGCGCCGAGCCGGCGCATTGTCGTGCAGCACCTGCTCGAACCGCTGCTGGCCGAAGGCGTCGCCGCCGATGCCCAGCGCCTCGACGAGTCCATCCGAACACAGCACCAGCTGGTCGCCGGGCGTCCAGGTGAAGCGCTGCGGCGGCACGTCCATCGCGTCGTCGACGTCGATGCCCAGCGGCAGGTTGGCCGAGGCGAAGCGCTCGATCACCGCACCACTGCGATCCAGCCACAGCACCTCGGGCGTACCGCCCACCCAGACCTCGCCCTCCCCGGCGTCCAGACGCACCATGGTGGCCGCGACGAAACGACCGACCGGCAGCGTGGACATCAGGTGGCGATTGATTTCGCTGGCCATCAGGCCGAGCGACAGGTTCTTCTTGGCCATGCCGAAGAACACCTGCAGCACCGGCAGCACGCTGATCGCTGCCGCCAGGCCGTGGCCGGTCGCGTCGGCCAGCAGCGCATAGAGTGCACCGGACGGCGAATGCGACACCGCGACGATGTCACCCGAGAACTGTGCGGTCGGTGTGACCGAGTAGCGCACACGACGATCGTCGACCGCCTTGCCCTGCACCTGACGCTCGATCACGTGTCGCGCGAACTCGATTTCCTCCTCCTGCTCTGCGCGGTAGTTCGCCATGCTGGCGTGCATGACGATCTGCCGCGCGCAGTTGGCGAGTTTGGCGGTCAGGATGGCGAAATTGATCGGCTTGGTCAGGTAGTCGTCGGCGCCGGCTTCAAGGCCGGCAATCATGTCGGCGTCGTCGGAGCGGGCGGACAGCAGCAGTATCGGCAGGAAAGTGTCGGCCGCCAGCCGGCGCAGCTCGCGCGTCGCCTCCAGTCCGTCCATGCCGGGCATCACCACGTCCATCAGCACGACGTCGGGACGGTAGGCACGGTAGGCCTGCACCGCACCGGCACCGTCCGAGGCTTCGATGCAGCGGTGGCCGAGCCGGCGCACCAGCGCGCTGACGGTCGCCCGGCCGACCAGGGTGTCGTCGACCACCAGCACCGTCATCTGCCGCAGCGGCGCGGCAGCCTGCTGTGCCGTTGCGGCCTGCGCCGTGCCGACTGCACTCATGGCAGTTCCACCGTTGCCGTGACCACGTTGCCGCGGCCCTTGTATTCGAGGCTGCGGAAGCACAGCTGCCGCGCCATCGCGATGCCGCGACCGTTCGGGTCGAAGGCGCGCCCGGGGTCGAAGTCGAGATAGCGTGCAAAATCGAAGCCTTCGCCCTCGTCGATGACCGTGTAGCGCACCGCTTCATCGCCACATTCGATCTGCAGGCGTGCACGGCGGCCAGCATACTCAGGCAGCTGCAACCGGCGTTCGACCTCCTCCTGCCAGCAGTCCTCCAGTCGCAGCCGCGACTTCTCCGCGTAACTGATGCCGAGATTGCCGTGCTCGACCGCATTGATCATGAGCTCGCTCAGACCCATCACGATGTTCTCCGGCTCAGGTGAAACCAGCGACGCCAGCGACGCCAGCTCGGTCGCCTGGCTCAGCGTGCTGAACTCGAATTCGGCCCGACGCAGCGCACCCATGGCGCGGCGCATGCCTTCAGTCTGCAGCTGGATCTCGCGGGTGCGATGGGCTTCTTCAAGTGCCGACTTCACGATGGCCAGCAGCGCATCAGGTTCGTAGGGCTTGGTCAGGTAATAGCGGGCACCGGCCTGCAAACCCTCGCGCACCTGATCGGGCGTGGCGGCGGCAGTCTGCATGATGACCGGCAGACCGCTCAGGCGCGGTGTGCGACGCACGCGCCGCAGCAGTTCCATGCCGTCCAGGCGCGGCATCATCCGGTCGAGCACCAGCAGGTCGAAATCGATCTCGGCGTTGTCGAGGTAGTCCCATGCCTCGACACCGTCGCGCGCCATGGTCAGCTCATAACCCTGTCCGTCGAGGTACTCGCCGATGATTTCGAGGTTGAAGGGCTCGTCATCGACGATCAGAAGTCTGACCGGGGCCGACATGCTCACCATAGGGCAGTGCTCCGCGTTGTGGGCGAGCGGCGGGCCTTGGAGTCCGTCGCCCCCCGCTCATCGCAAGCTGTAACGGCAACGTAACCGACGGCTTGAGCGCGCTCAACTGGCCAGCGCAGAGCGCGCCACCTCGGCCATCACCGCCTGCACGCGCGGGTCCTCGCCGACCGCGGTGGCGAGGTCGATGCGCAGCGACGGATGACGGGCGCGCGCCGCGTCGAGCTGCGCCGGCAGGTCGCGCCGCACATGCCCGCTCTGCGCGATGAACATCGGTAGCACGGCAATGCGCGTGACGCCGACCGCGGCGAGCCGGTCGCACGCCTGCTCCAGCGTCGGTTCGAGGAATTCGAGAAAGGCCAGCTCGACCTGCGGTGCACCGTCGCCCGCTGCCACCTGCGCCGCCACTTCGCGCAGCGGGCGCGCCCATTCCGGATCGCGCGATCCGTGTCCAAACAGGATGAGGCCGTGATTCAAGACATGTTCTCCATTGCATCGCAGCAGAACTGCAAACACTGCAGCATATAAAATCCGTCCGTCGCCCGATTGCGAGAAACGTCCATGCAGGTAATGATCGTCGAAGACCAGCCGCTCGTCGTGGAAGGCCTGCGCAGCGTGCTGACCGAAATCGACAGCGAGCCGGACATCCGCTGCGCCCTGCTGGCCTCGCGCGCGCTGACCATGCTGCGCGGCGGCCTGCGCCCCGATCTGGTCATGCTCGACCTCAACCTGCCGGACGCCGAAGGCACGACCTTGCTGACGCAACTGCGCAGCGAATTCCCGGACGTGCCGGTGGTGGTCATTTCGGCGCAGGACGACCGGCACACCATCACTGACGCCATCGACCAGGGTGCGATGGGTTTCATCTCCAAAAGTTCGACCACCTCGGTGCTGGTGAGCGCGCTGCAGCTGGTACTGAAGGGCGGCATCTACGTGCCGCAGCAGGTGCTCGACGACGCCATCCACCCGCAGCCGCCGCGGCCGACGATACAGGACCTCGCGGACATCGGCCTTACACCGCGCCAGATACAGGTGCTCGGTCTGATGATCGAAGGCATGCCGAACAAGCTGATCTGCCGCGAACTGGGTATTTCGGATGGCACGGCCAAGACCCACATTTCGACCATCCTGCGTCTGCTCGGGGTCAAGAACCGCACGCAGGCGGTGTTCGCGCTGTCGCAGATGGGCATACGCCTGCCGCGGCGCCCACCGAAGGGCGGCGCTTAGGCGGGTCAGCCCTCCTCGGCCGCGTCGAGCAGACCGCCGATCACCGCGTCGAGCACCACCGGTCGCACCGGTTTGGCGACCAGCGGAATGCCGTGCGTCTCCAGTTCGATCTCCAGCTCGCGCGTGGCCGCCAGTCCGGTCATGATCAGCGCCGGAATGTGCTCGCCCAGCTCACGTCGCAGCGAACGCACCGCCGACAGGCCATCCAGACCGTCGCCGAGCTGGTAATCGCTGATGATGAAGTCGGGCGCGCCTGCCTGGCGCAACTGGCGCAGCACGAAGTCGGGCGAGGTGCCCGACACCACGTCGATGCCGACCGACGCCAGCAGCGACTGCAGCGACTGCAGGATGGCCGGATCGTCGTCGATCAGTGCGACGCGACGGTTGGCCAGCCGCCGCAGGCCCTGCAGCTCGTCCTCGACCTGCGCCGGCACGAAGGCATGCACGCGCGGCACGGTCACGCTGAAGTTCGAACCGCGCCCGGGGCGCGAACGCACCGCCAGCGCATGGCCAAGCAGCGTACACAACCGGCGCACGATAGCGAGCCCCAGTCCCATGCCGCGGCCACCGCTCCCGGGGTCGGTGCCGGGCAGGCGCACGAACTCGTCGAACACGTCGTCGATGCGCTCCGGCGGAATCCCCTGGCCGCTGTCGCGTACCTCGATACGCAGCACCTCGTTGCCGAGCCAGCGCACGCCGACGAACACGGCGCCCTGTGCGGTATAGCGCAGCGCATTCGACACCAGATTGGCGAGCACGCGTTCGAGCAGCAGCGGGTCGGAACGGCACCAGGCGCGCGTCGGATACAGTTCGAAGCGCAGGCCCTTCTCCGCCGCCTGTGCCTCGAAGGTGAGGCGCAGGCTTTCGAACACGCGCCCGAGCGGAAAATCGGTGATGCGCGGCTGGGTGGCGCCGGATTCCAGCCGGGCGACGTCGAGCAGCACGTCGCGCATGTTCTCCAGCTTCATCGACGAACGCTCGAGCCGGGTCAGCAGACCGCTGCTTTCGTCGTCTCGCAGGCGCAGCTTCAGCGTACGGATGTCCAGGCCCATCGCCATCAGCGGCTGGCTCAGGTCGTGCAGCAGCGCATCGACGAACTGGGTCTTGGCCCGGCTCGCCTGCTCGGCCCTCTCCTTCTGCTGCTGCAACTGAGCGGTCGCATCGAGCACCCGCTGTTCGAGGTCGGCCCGTGCCCCGCTGAGCGTGACGGCCATCCGGTTGATGCCGTCCTCCAGCACCTGCATGATGCCGCGCGCACCGGTGCGCGCCCGCGCCGAGAAGTCGCCCTGTTCGATGCGGCGCACGGTGTCGGCCAGCGCGCGCACCGGCGCGGTGGCGCCGTCGGACAGGATGCGCGCGAACAGGCCCGCCAGCAGCAGACCACCAGCAGTGATCAGCGCCGCACTGACGATCAGTTCGCGTCGTGCCTGCGCACTGCCCAGCCGCGACACCTGCACCACGACCACGCCAAGCCGGCTGACCGCGGGCGCATCAACGCCGTCGTCGAACAGCGGGTCGGGTCGCGCCTGCACGCTGAACACGGGCGCGGCGAACAGATGGTAATCGTCGGTGCTTTCGAGCAGTGCCGGCGCGCCGAGGCCATCGGTCACGCTGCGTTCCGGCATGCGCGTACGCCCTGCCCGGGCCAGCACGACGTGGTCGCGGTCGAACACGACCAGCCCGTCGACATCGCGCTCGCGCAGCGAGGCGTCGGCGATCGACTGCAGGATGTCGATGTTGCCGGCAAACAGGCCGTATTCGGAGGCCGGCGCCAGGCTGGCGGTCAGCAGCATGGCGCGGTCGATCAGCGCGCGCTCGATGTCGGCGATGCGGGTGGACGTGAAGTGAACGGCCAGCGCCAGCGCGATCGCCACCGACGGCAGCAGCGCCGCCACCAGCACACGGGCACGGAATCCGAGTCGATTGAGTCCGAACCGACTCCGCACCCCGCCTCCTTGCGTAGACCGCCTGTTTATCCGGCGATCATGATACGGGATCGCGGCGGTCGCTTCAGAACCAGCTGGAGCGCAGCGTCAGCATGGTCTGCCGGGCGACGCGGTTGAACGGCACGCGCGCGCCCTGATCGTCATTAAAGGTTTCGTAGCCCGGACCGATGTCGGTCACCGCCAGTGCAGCCTCCCACGTCATGTTGCCGCTACGGAATTTCTTCGCTACCCGCGCATCCATCGTCTGATAGGCACGCACGCGCTTGCTGCCGTTCAGGTAGTGCGCCGAATTGACGCCGAACAGCGTTGCCGCGATCGACCAGTCGTGGCTGAACTGTTCCATCCAGGTCAGCGACCAGGACGACGTCGGAATCGTGTCCGAATAGCAGGTCTGCCCCGGGTCGCACACCGGCTCGGAACTGATGCGCGGGATCGCGTGCGACCACCAGATCTCGCGACCGTCGCCACGATAGCGGTACTGGTACTCGATACCGGTGATCTGCGCGCCTGGGCCTTCGATGTAGGTCCGCCCGCGTTCGAGGTAGTCCGGATCCTCGTAGCGCGTTTCAGTGATCAGGTGATTGAAGCGCTCGTGGAACACGCGCACGTCCAGCGTGGACGATCCGAACTGCCCGACGTAGCCCAGTTCCGCCGAATCGAGCCGTTCGGGCTGCAGCCCCGGGGTGCCGACATAGGTGCGAATGACACGGCCGGCAAACTGCGGCGGCAGGAAGGGAATGAGTTGCGGATAGATGAAGCGCGAATCACCGCGTGCCTCGATCAGCGCCGGCTGGCGGAAGGCGCGGCTCACACCGGCCTTGATCGCATGCTGCGGCGTCACGTGCAGCGTGGCGAACACGCGCGGCGACGCCTGCAGGCTCTGGTTCTGGAAACGCTCGATCATGTTGCCGAAGTTGAAGGTCCAGTATTCGTTCGGCCGCCATTCGGCATTGGCGGACACGCGGAACAGACCTTGAGACTCGCGGCCGGTGACGAAGAACATGCGATCCGAGCGCAGTTCGTCGCGACGGAATTCGGCACTCAGCGCCAGCCGCCAGTCGCTGACCGGCACGAACTGGTATTGCAAATCGAGGTTCTGGCGGGTCGCGGTACGGTTGTAATCGATCGGTAGACGCAGCGGGCCAAGTACGCCGAACCACTCTTCGCGCCCCCTGTCCTCATTGTGGTAGTAGCCGACCGACCACTCGTGATCGGTCGCCACGATGCGGCGGAAGCGCAGATGTGCAAACCAGTTGTCGGTGCGCACATCGCGGAACCCGTTGGCGTTGTCGGTATTTCCGGTCGCACCGAACGGATAGCCGACGCCGCGATAGCCGCTGCTCTGTCCGGCCATCAGGCTGATCTCGTCGGAGCCGTTCAGCGCCAGGTCGGCGCGCAGCGTCGACGCGTTCAGCCGCGCATCGTCGTTGCGGTGTTCGAAACCTTCGTCGCCCATGGTGCGCGCATTGATGGCGACGCTGAGCGGGCCGAAACTGCGGCGCATACGCGCCGACAGATCGGACACATTGCGGCTGCCGCCGGTCAGGGCCACGCTGGCCGCCGGGCCGTCGATGCTGGAACGGGTGACGATATTGACCACGCCCGCCACCGCGTTCGATCCATAGGTGGCCGCATTCGAACCACGCACGACCTCGATGCGCTCGATCTCGTCCATCGTCAGCGGCAGCGCATCCCAGTCCACATAGCCGTAAAGATAGGGCGAATAGACGGAACGGCCGTCGATCAGTACCTGCATCCGGTTCGGATTCAGTGTGCCGAGGCCGTGATAGAACAGCGCCGGCGAATGCCCGGTGTCGCTCATCACGTTCATGCCCGGCACCAGGCGCAGCAGTTGCGGCAGGCGGCGGTAGCCGAGGCGCTCGATGTCCTCGCGGGTGAACAGCGTAACCGCACCCGGCGCGTCGTCGATGCGCTGCGGCATGCGGGTCATCGACAGCACGACCGGCAGGTCGTCGTCGAGGAAGGGCGATTCCGGCTCGTCCTGCGCGCGCGTCGGGCATCGCCAACGCGAGCGGAAACAGGCAGAGGGCGAGATGGCGGCGGGCGTAACGACCTTTTGGCTGTGCGGACATATGCGGCTGGACAGGCGATTCTTGTTCGGTGATTTCTCGGCGGGCCGAGCCTCGCTTGGCGCGGATTATCCGTGCAAACCGCTTCGACCGACAGCCTACGGGACTGTCGTGCTCAGCCGACGATCAGCAGATGCACCCGGTAGGGGCCATGGGCGCCAAGCACGATGGTTTGTTCGATATCGGCCGTGCGCGACGGTCCTGAAACGAAATTGACCGCCCGCGGCCAAGCTGACAGTTCGCGCCGTGCCTCGGCCCAGGCGGCTTCCATGTCGGCGACGATGTGCTGGCGCGGAACCACCGCGATATGCGTTTCCGGCAGCAGGCTGTTGACGGCCGGCGACTGCGGCCCGGAACAGAGCATCAGCGTGCCGGTTTCGGCGATGGCGCGAAAGCAGCTGGTGACGCCGACCAGATCGTCGCCGGTCGCCGCCCCGACGCGCGCCTCCAGACCAGCGCCGGCCCAGTCCAGCGCGGCCAGCGCCGGGGCGACGACCACCGTCGTCGGCAGCCCTTGCCCGCGCAGCCATTCGGCGCAGTGCGCAGGCACTTCGGCTTCAGTGGCGCAGCGGTCCACGCTGGAGATCATCGCCCGTGCGCGCTCGATGAAACGATCGAGCAAGGCATCCGCAGCTGCGCGCGGCCCGGTCTGCCGGAGCGCCAGCGTTGCCTCGACGCGCTCGCGTGCCGCCAAGGTCGTGCTGTCCGTGCGGCCCAATTGACGGCGCAGGCGGCCGAGGATGTCGTCGCGCACGCTCATTGCCTGCCTCCGCGCCGGCGCTCGGCGTAGAGCTCACGGAAGGTCTTCGCCGCTGGCGCCGGAAAGTCGCGCTGCGCAGTCCAGCCCGGCGCGACACCCATCACCTGTATGCGGTCGCGGCCATCGGCCAGCCAGCGCAGATAGCGAACGGCGACGCGGGTGCCCAGCGCATACAGCTTCGGGCGTGCCACGACCCAGGCCCACAGTTTGGTAGCGATGCGCTCCGACCAGGGCCTCAGGCCGCGCTCGACCTGCTTCTCGCGCAGCGTGCGCATCAGCTCGGGCAGCGGAATCGACACCGGGCAGACGACGCCGCACTGGTTGCACAGCGTCGCCGCGTGCGGCAGGTCCATCGCCTTGTCCAGCCCCTGGTAGAGCGGCGTCAGTACCGAACCCATGGGCCCGGGATAGACCCAGCCATAGGAATGACCGCCTATCGTCTGGTACACCGGGCAATGGTTCATGCAGGCGCCGCAGCGTATGCAGCGCAGCATGGCCTCGAATTCGCTGCCCAGCAGATCGGCGCGACCACCATCGACCAGCACGAAATACATGTGCTCCGGACCGTCTGCATCGCCGGCCTGCTTCGGGCCGGTCAGCATCGACACGTAGTTGGTGATGGCCTGGCCGGTGGCCGAACGCGGCAGGATGCGCAGCAGCGTGGCCAGATCCTCCAGCGTCGGAATCACCTTCTCGATGCCGGTCAGCGCGACATGCACGCGCGGCAGCGTGGTGCACAGCCGGCCGTTGCCCTCGTTGGTGACGATGGCGACCGAGCCGGTTTCGGCCACCAGAAAGTTGCCGCCGGACAGCCCCATGTCGGCGCCAAGGAATTCCGGCCGCAGCACCGCCCGCGCCTCGTGCGTCAGCGCCTCGATATCGGTCTTGGGCGTGGTGCCATGGACGCGCGCGAACAGTTCGGACACCTGCTCCTTCGACTTGTGGATCACCGGCATGATGATGTGCGACGGTGGCTCGTTGTCGTTGATCTGCAGGATGTACTCGCCGAGGTCGGTCTCGACCGGGCGGATGCCGGCGGCCTCCAGCGCGGCATTCAGTCCGGCTTCTTCCGACACCATGGATTTCGACTTCACCACCGTGCGCGCGCCGAGACGGCGCGCGATGTCGATGATCAGTTCGCAGGCATGGTCGCCGTCACGCGCCCACAGCACGGTGGCGCCGCGCTCGATCGCCTTCTGCTCGAAACGCTCCAGCCAGACGTCGAGATCGCGCAGTACCGAGGCGCGAATCTCGGTGGCACGGGCGCGCACCGCGTCGAAATCGGGAAAGGCGGCCACAGCCGCGGCGCGCGACGCCGCATTGCGGCCGCGCGTGCGCTTCAGGTTGCGCTGCAGTTCCGGGTCGTCGAGCCGCTGGCGCACCCGCGACACGAAGTGCATCGAGCGGACTTCCATGTCAGCGCCGGCCCCCGACGTCGCCAGCGAGCAGTTCGGCGATGTGGATCACCTGCGTCAGTTCGTCGCCATTGCGCCGTAGCCGGCCTTCGATATTCATCATGCAGCCGAGGTCGCCGAGCGCCACCGCGTAAGCGCCGGTGCCACGTATCGCTTCGCACTTGCGCTGCACGATGGCGCCGGAAATGTCCGGATACTTGACCGCGAACAGGCCGCCGAAGCCGCAGCACTCCTCGCATTCGCGCATTTCGATCCGCTTGACGCCCGGCATGCGGTCGAGCAGCGCGCGCGGCTGCTGCTTCACACCCAGTTCGCGCAGGCCGGAACAGCTGTCGTGGTAGGTGACCGAACCGTTGAAATCGCCGGGCACCTCGGCCACGCCGGCTACATCGACCAGGAATTGCGTCAACTCGAAGGTTTTCGCCGCCAGCGCCTCGGCGCGCGCCCGCCACGCGGGCTCATCGGCGAACATATCGGGATAGTGCGTGCGCACCGTACCAGCGCAGGAGCCGGACGGCGCGACGACATACGGGAAGCGCTCGAATTCGGCGATGAACTTGCGCGCCAGCGCGCGCGCCGCCGCGGTATCGCCCGAGTTGTAGCCGGGCTGGCCGCAACAGGTCTGCGCCTCCGGCACGACGGCGACGTAACCGGCCGCCTCGATCAGCTTCAGCGCCGAGAAGGCGATGGACGGCCGCATCAGGTCGACCAGGCAGGTGACGAAGAGAGCAACCTCGCCGCGACTGCCCGGAACGACCATGAGCTCAGCCCTGACGGGCGCCCTGCTGGGCCACCTGCTCGACCCAGCGGCGGATGCGGTTGGCGTCGCCGATGCGGGTCAGGCGGCCCCAGGAATCAAGCAGCACGATCACCACCGGCTTCTGGTTCATCCAGGCCTGCATCACCAGGCACTTGCCCGCCTCGTTGGTGAAGCCGGTCTTCTGCAGACCGATTTCCCACTCGGGGTTCGACACCAGCGCGTTGGTGTTGTTGAAATGCACCATGCGGCCATTGACGGCGAAATAGCCGTCGCGCGTGGTTGAGAACTCGCGGATCAACGGATAGCTGGCCGACGCCGCCACCATCTTCGCCAGATCGCGCGCCGACGACACATTGCGCGGATTCAGACCGGTGCTGTCGAAGAACTGCGTATCGGCCAGACCGAGGTCGTGCGCCTTGCGGTTCATCGCTGCGATGAAGGCCGCGTGGCCGCCCGGGTAGTAGCGCGACAGCGCCGACGACGCGCGGTTTTCCGACGACATCAGCGCCAGATGCAGCATTTCCTCGCGCGTCAGCCGGGTACCGATCGCCAGACGCGAACGGGTGCCCTTGAGCTGGTCGATATCCTCCTCGCTCACCTCAAGCACCTCGTCCAGCGCCGGCTTGGCGTCCAGCGCCACCATCGCGGTCATCAGCTTGGTGATCGAGGCGATCGGCACGATGGCCGACGAATTGCGCTCGAACAGCACTTCGCCGGTGTACTGGTCCTGCACCAGCACCGCGGTCGACTTCACATTCGGCAGACCGAGTGCGTCCATGTCGGGCATGGCGGCCTCGCGCGGCACTGCAGCGACGGACTTGCGGGAGGTCTTCTTGATGCTCGCCTGCTTGATGCGCGCAGACTTGGAGGATTTGGCGACCTTGACCGATTTCTTGCCGGCCTTGGCCTGGGTGGTCGTCTTGCCGGAAGCGGCTTCGACGGTGGGTGCGACGACGAAACTCAGCGCCATCGCGGTGCAGCTGACCATCAGGTACTTCAGAAACATGCGTGTGACCCCTGCTGGCGGTTCGATTGAGGCCGAAGTTTACCCCCCGATGTCAAATTCTCAAACGAAAATAAGAGCCTGGAAAGTATTCTTAGGGCGAATTCACGATCGTGAAGTAGAACTTGACGGCATTTCCGCCGCAAACTTCAGGCCAAGAAAGCTCACCACGTCGTCCGCGCGCGCCATCGTGTCACGGTAACCGAGGTCTATCAGCGCCCGGGTGAAGGGCTTTTCGAACAGCAGATAGCTCGCCAGACCGCCGCCGGCGCGCCGGGTGCCGCCGATACCGCCGAGCAGCGTACGCACACCGATCGGCAGCGCATCGACGTGGCGGGCGGCGATGTCGTCCAGCCGCTCCGAGGGCGCGATCACCAGCGTTTCGATCGGTCGCAAGGGCACGCCCATCTGCGCCATCACGTGTGGCGGAATGCGCCCGAGGATGTCGTTGACGCGCTGCAACTGCTCGATGTCTATCATCAGCTGGTCGAGAAAGATGCTGGCCAGCGCGTGGCCCGCGACCTGGGCCAGCGACGGGTAGCCGTGCCCGCGACGTCGCGGATCCTTCTCGCTCATGCGCCCTACGCCGACGATGAAGATGCGTTCGGCGCCCAGATGCACCGCCGGGCTGACCGGCGCCAGCTGGCGCATCGAGCCGTCGCCGAAATACTCGCGGTTGATGTGTACGGCCGGAAAGATGAAGGGCAGCGCGCTGCTGGCCAGCAGATGCTCGACCTTGAGCGGCGTGCGCGAGGCGGCGCGCTGCATGCGCTTCCACGGCTCGATGCCGTCGCCGCCCTCGAAGAAGGCGACGCTGTCGCCCGAGGTATAGCCGGAGGCAGTGATCGACAGCGCGTACAGCGCACCGCGCTGGATGGCCCGGTCGATGCGCGAGAAGTCGAGCCGGGCAGCCAGCAGTTCGCGCAGCGGCGTGTTGTCGAGCAGCGACTTCGGGTAGCGGTCCACCGCCCAGCCGAACATCAGCGCCATCAGCCAGCGCGCACCGGTCTTGCCTATGCCCCAGGGATCGGCGCGATAGACCTGACCGGCTTCGAAATTGCGCCAGATGTACAGCAGGTTGTCGACGGCGTCGCCGAAGTCCTCGCTGAAGACACCCAGCGCGGCGGCGTTGATCGCGCCAGCCGAAGTGCCGCACAGGATGGGGAAAGGATTGATGCGCTTGTCTGGCAGCAAATCGCGCACCGCCGACAGCACGCCGACCTGGTAGGCGGCGCGAGCGCCGCCTCCGGACAACACCAGCGCCGTCCTCCCGTGCTGCTCCACGCCCTCCCCCTTTCGGGCACGGGCCGTGGGTCAGCGGATGTGACTTGCCTCCACCACGGTCAGTGCAGTCATGTTCACGATGCGCCTCACCGTCGCCGTCGGCGTCAGGATGTGCACCGGCTGCTTCGCGCCAAGCAGGATGGGGCCGATGGTCATGCCCTCGCCTGCGGCGGTCTTCAGCAGATTGTAGGAAATGTTGGCTGCATCCAGCGTCGGGAAGATAAGCAGATTCGCCTCGTCCCGCAATCTGGAATTGGGGAAGATGCGCGTGCGGATGTCGATGTCCAGTGCCGCATCACCGTGCATTTCGCCTTCCACCTCGAGTTCGGGGTGATCGGCGTGCAGGATCTCCAGCGCGCGGCGCATCTTGTCGGAAGTCGTCGTGTTGTCCGAACCGAAATTCGAGTGCGACAGCAGCGCGATCTTCGGCTCGATGCCGAAACGGCGCGCCTCTTCCGCCGCCAGCACGGTCATCTCGACCACCTGCTCCGCCGTCGGATCGTAGTTCACATAGGTATCGCACAGCATCAGCGTGCGGCCCGGCAGGTTCAGCAGATTCATCGCGTAGAAGTTGCGCAGCCCTTCCTTCAGGCCGAGCACGTTGCGCACGAAATGCAGGTGGCGCGCGAAGTTGCCGAAGGTGCCGCAGATCAGGCCATCGGCGTAACCGAGGCGCACCATCAGCGCGCCGATCAGCGTGGTGCGACGACGCGCTTCCATCTTCGCGTAATCGACCGAAATGCCCTTGCGCTCGGTCAGAGCATGGTAGGTGGTCCACAGCTCCTTGTAGCGCGGGTCGTTCTCCGGCGTCACCAGTTCGAAGTCGATCTCCGGACGCAGGCGCAGGCCCAGCTTCTGGATGCGGCCCAGCACCACGTCGCGCCGACCGATCAGGATGGGGCGCGCCATGCCCTCGTCGACCACGTTGCGCACCGCGCTGAGCACGCGTTCGTCCTCGCCCTCGGCGTAGATGATGCGCTTCGGATTGCGCTTCGCTTCGGCGAACACCGGCTTCATCACGAGGCCGGAAATCCACACCAGGTTGTTCAGCTGCTGGCGGTAAGCCTCGAAATCCTCGATCGGACGCGTCGCCACGCCCGAATCCATCGCCGCTTGCGCCACCGCCGGTGCGATCTTGACGATGAGGCGCGGATCGAAGGGCTTCGGAATCAGGTATTCCGGACCGAAGGACATCGGCTGCTCGCCGTAGGCGGCGCGCACGATTTCGCTCTGCTCGACCTGGGCCAGATCGGCGATGGCGCGCACCGCGGCCAGCTTCATCTCTTCGGTGATCGTGGTGGCGCCGACATCGAGCGCACCACGGAAGATGAAGGGAAAGCACAGCACGTTGTTGACCTGGTTCGGATAGTCCGAACGGCCGGTCGCGATCACGGCGTCGTCGCGCACCGCCTTCACCTCGTCCGGCATGATTTCCGGGTTCGGGTTTGCCAGCGCCAGGATGAGCGGCTTGGGCGCCATGCGCTTGACCATGTCGGCCTTCAGCACGCCGCCCGCCGACAGACCGAGGAACACGTCGGCGTCGTGGATCACTTCGCCCAGCGTGCGCGCGTCCGTCACCTTCGCGTAGCGCGCCTTCAGCGGCTCCATGTCCTCGATGCGACCTTCGTACACCACGCCCTTGATGTCGGTCACCCAGATGTTCTCGATCGGCATGCCAAGCAGCACCAGCAGATCGAGGCAGGCCAGCGCGGCCGCACCGGCGCCCGAAGTGACCAGCTTGACCTCCTTGATGTCCTTGCCGACGGCCTTCAGACCATTGAGCACGGCGGCACCGACGACGATCGCGGTGCCGTGCTGATCGTCGTGGAAGACCGGGATCTTCATCCGCTCGCGCAGCTTGCGCTCGATGTAGAAGCACTCGGGCGCCTTGATGTCCTCGAGGTTGATGCCACCGAAAGTCGGTTCCATCGCGGCGATGATGTCGACCAGCTTGTCCGGGTCGCGCTCGTCCAGCTCGATGTCGAACACGTCGATGTTGGCGAACTTCTTGAACAGCACACCCTTGCCTTCCATCACCGGTTTGGCGGCCAGCGGGCCGATCGGGCCCAGGCCGAGCACCGCGGTGCCGTTGGTGACGACACCGATCAGGTTGCCGCGGGCGGTCATCTGGCTGACCTGCAGCGGGTCGGCGACGATCTCCTCGCAGGCGGCGGCGACGCCGGGCGAGTAGGCCAGCGACAGATCCTGCTGGTTGGTCAGCGCCTTGGTGGGAACGACGGAAATCTTGCCCGGGGTGGGCTTGCGGTGGTATTCGAGTGCAGCGTTGCGAAAGTGCTCATCCATGGTGAACGGCGACTCCTCCGGTCGAGTTGCATCGCCCTGCACCCGATGCCGCGCCTGATGGGCGAAACATGGTGCAGTGCGAAAACCGGAGATTTTAGCCGTTCGGCGCGCCCAGCGGGCTGTGGATAACCGTTGTATCGCACCGGCCGGCCGTGCGGCCGGCCAGGAGAGGCGTCAGAGCGCCACTTCCGCCGTCTGCAGACGCGGACCGAAAGTCGCGGAAAGACGGCGGTATTCGGCCAGCACCTTGTTCGAATACACCTGGTCGGGATCCTCGATCGATCCGACATAGCGCTGCAGACCGCCCTCGACCGAGCCGGACAGGCGGATGTATTCACGCAGCACCTGCGCACCGACGAAGATGCTGGTGGTCGGGTCGAGCAGCGACGCATCGGGGCCGAACAGCGCCAGCTTTTCCGGATGATATTTCGGAATGACCTGGGTCAGCCCCTGCGCACCCCAGGCGCTCTCCGCCGTCGGGTTGAAGGCGGACTCGACCGAAATCAGCGCGATCAGCAACAGCGGATCGAGCTTGTAGCGGGATGCCGCGGCATAGACGTCGGTCACGTACTGTTCGACCGCCGCACGCGCCACCCGGTGACGACGCGAGACATGGTCGGCGACCGTCTTCTGCTGCGCGGTCAGTTCGACACCCGAGCCGGTGGCAGGCAGATCGGGCATCTGCAGATCGGCGTCTGCAGAAACGTGCTGCGTGCCGCCCAGCAGCGAGAACTCGGGCAGCGACGGCAGCATGCGCGGCGTCAGACCCGCTTCGGCCACACGCAGTACGACGAACACACTGACCATGAGACCGACGGCGAGCAGACCACCGTGCGCAAAGTGCAGCACGATGGCTGCGGTGCCCTTGAGGACGGAGAAAACCTTATTCATGCAGCACTCCTTTCGCGCGTTCTGACGGACATCGCCGAAGCGATGGACGCAGCACGCCTGAGGAGCCCGTGCTAACGGGCTGTTGCCGTGCCTCGCAGCATGGCGAAGCGTACGGAAAAGCTTGAATCGCGGCGTTCGCGGACCGCAGTGGCGGTCGGAACATTCTGGAAACCCGGACGGACAGGGCTGGAGCCCGGGTCAAACTGGAACAGCTGGTGGCGACGTATCTGTTACGTGTGCCGGAGGGAGCGATCAAGCAACGACGCGCGCATCTTCCTGATTTACAAGGGACAGGTCAAGTGAAGCTTCGTAACACGGGATCAAGACGGGCTCCTCGTCAAAGAAAAAAGCGGCATGGAGACAACGATCTCCATGCCGCTTTCGATGACGCAGGACGCGCGATCAGGACGGACGCGAACCCGTCGGGAAGGGCCATGCAGCGGCCGGATTCAGCGACGACTTGATACCCGGCGTAGCAGCGGTCGACGGCGTTGCCGGCGCGGGCGCAGCGGGCGCTTCCGACTTTGCGGCAGCGGCCGGAGCGGCCTCCGGTGCCTTCGCAACAGCCTTGGTCACTGCAGGCGCCGCCACCTTCTTCGCAGCAGGCTTGGCGGCCGGCTTTGCGGCAGGCTTGGCCGGAGCGGCCTTCTTCGCAGCCGGCTTCGCATCGGCCTTCGCCGGTGCAGCCTTCTTCGCTGCCGGCTTTGCAGCAGCCTTCGCCGGAGCAGCCTTCTTCGCCGCCGGCTTTGCAGCAGCCTTCGCCGGAGCAGCCTTCTTCGCGGCCGGCTTTGCAGCAGCCTTCGCCGGAGCAGCCTTCTTCGCGGCCGGCTTCGCAGCGGCCTTCGCCGGTGCAGCCTTCTTCGCGGCCGGCTTCGCAGCGGCCTTCGCCGGTGCAGCCTTCTTTGCCGCCGGCTTTGCAGCGGCCTTCGCCGGTGCAGCCTTCTTCGCCGCCGGCTTTGCAGCGGCCTTCGCCGGTGCAGCCTTCTTCGCTACGGGCTTGGCAGCGGCCTTGGCCGGTGCGGCTTTTTTCGCAGCAGGTTTCGCCGGGGCACTCGCCTTCTTCGCCCCCTTCTTAGCTTCAGCTTCAGCCATGACTTCTCTCCTCTCGGATAACAGGATTGGACAGCACCTCAGCCCCTCCGGTGGCGGAAGGTCTGTTCGAGACGACGCACCGATGTGCGCCCGGTCAGGAACACCGCACGACATGCGCGGGCGACCTGCTCCCGCGCACACCTCCGGGTCAACGACCCGAACGACACACGGGCGACGCATGCCGCCCGGATGCCGGATTCACACTCGCAAGCCATCGATGGACGCTTACGACATTCAGCAGAACTAATGAAGGCTCGCTCGCCCCATACCGTGACATCCGTCGCTGCCGCGCAGCTTGCGCAATGGCAGCGCACGCGAGCATTCGAAACTGGGAGCGGTCGAGCCGGCCATCGATGTGCAGACCACTCCGGAATGATGGATGTGCCGACCTGGACTGCGCTGACTGCGCGTCGTGAGGTCGAGTGAATTCCATGCGCGCATGACATCGCGACGCATGAGAAACGAAGACGATTTTTCGGGGGAAAGGACTTCCGACGCGCCGACGGAATCGGCAGCAGAGGTGAGGCTTGAAGATGACGTCGCAACGGACTGATTCATGGGCCGAAAGTATTGCACAACCATGAGCCGTTAAAGCAACAAACAGCACAAAAGTCCAGAAATATTTTCAGCCGCGGCAGCTTGCAACTTATTGTTTTGGAATATTTTATTCGAGCTTTAAACAACGACAGACGCGCTGAAACCGTTGCACGACGCCGATTTCTTAACAATGACACCTGCACGAAAAGACGTCCTCATCGTCGGCAGGCAGGACGTCGGAGTGTTGCGCTGCGCAAACACCAGGTTACGCGTGAACGGCACCCGTAGTGTCCGATCCCGGGTCGGCTACTAGATGCAGTGTGCCGTCCGCGACATTGCGAACTTCCGAAAAACCTCGATCGGTCACTGCCACATCGCACGCATCTTCGCGGCGATATCTACCCGCGCTTCCGCCACCGTCATCGTCGGCACGCCGTCCATGTCGACGCGTGGCCAGCTCGTCTGTTCGAACAGCGAGAGCAGTCGATTCGGAACGAAGCGGGTGCGCCCGGCGTAGACGTGACGATCACCGGTCGACGCCTGACCGGTGATGTAGAAGCGCTGCGGCACCACCAGTTCGAGCTGTTCCTTCGCGCGCGTCATCGCGACGTAGAGCAGGCGTCTTTCCTCCTCGATCTCGGCCTGGCTGCCGGTCGACATCTCCGACGGAATGCCGCCGTCGACTGCGTTGAGCACCGACACCGCGTTCCACTCGCGCCCCTTGGCCGAGTGGATGGTCGACAGGATGAGGTAGTCCTCGTCGAGCAGCGGCGCCCCCGGCTCGTCGCTGGTCACTTCGGGAGGGTCCAGCGTGAGCTCGGTCAGGAAGCGCTCGCGACTCGGGTAGGTCGACGCCAGCCGTGCGAGTTGCCGGATGTCGGCCGCGCGCACGACGGCATCCTCGTAAAGACGATCCATCTGCGCTTCGTACCAGCGCGCCACGTGTTCGGCACTGGCCGGCCATTCGGCGCGTTCGGCCCCGGCCGCTTCGACCAGCTTCGAGAACTCGGACCAGTCGGCACGCACGCCCTCGGGTACCGGCTGCTCGGCCAGCAGCGCAGCACCCGGCGGCGCAGCCTGGATGTTGTCGAGGATGCGTGCGGCCGTCTTCGGACCGATGCCGGCCAGCAACTGGATTGCGCGGAATCCGGCGACGCGGTCGCGCAGGTTCTGTGCCCAGCGCAGCACCGCCAGCAGGTCCTTCACGTGTGCCGCTTCAAGAAACTTCAGGCCGCCGAACTTCACGAAGGGAATGTTCCGTCGCGTCAGTTCGATCTCCAGCCGCATGCTGTGACTGGAGGTGCGGAACAGCACCGCCTGCGACTTCAGCTTCATGCCGCCCTCGCGCCGCGCGAGTATCTGCGCGACGACAAAGTCCGCCTGTCCGGCGTCGTCGCGCACCGATACCAGCAGGGGCTTCTGCGTGCCAGTGCGTGCGCTCCACAGCTGCTTGGCGAAACGCTCGTCGGCTTCACCGATCACCGCATTCGCCGCGTCGAGCAGCGGCGGTGTCGAGCGGTAGTTCTGCTCCAGCGTGATGCGCCGAGCCGGCGGGTCGAACTGCTGCGGGAAGTCGAGGATGTTGCGCACCGTCGCGCCGCGGAAGCTGTAGATGGACTGCGCGTCGTCACCGACCACGGTGAGGCCCCGACCGTCGGGTTTGATCGACAGCAGGATGCTCGACTGCAGGCGGTTGGTGTCCTGGTACTCGTCAACCAGCACATGCGCGAAGCGCGCGCCGAGCTCGCGCGCGATCGCCGGCTCGGCCGCCATCTGCGCCCAGTACAGCAGCAGATCGTCGTAGTCGAGCACCTGCTGCGCCTGCTTGGCCTCGACATACGCGCGGAAGAGCATTTTCAGATCGGCCTCCCACTCGGCGCACCACGGGAAGGACGATTGCAGCACATCGGCCAGCGGCGACTGCGTGTTCACCGCCGCCGAATAGATCGCCAGGCAGGTGCCCTTCAGCGGAAAACGCTTCGCCTTGCTGGACAGGCCGATATCGTGCCGCACCAGATTCATCAGGTCGGCAGAGTCTTCGCGATCGTGGATGGTGAAGGCGGGATCGAGCCCGATGCGTCCGGCGTACTCGCGCAGCAGTCGCGCGCCGACACCGTGGAAGGTGCCCGACCACGGAAAGCCGGCACTGGCCAGCGTGGCAAAACGCGGCGACACCTGAGCGACGATGCGCTGCACGCGGCGCGTCATTTCGTCGGCCGCGCGCCGCGAGAAGGTGAGCAGCATGATGGACTCCGACTGCGCGCCATTGACCAGCAGGTGGGCAACGCGATGCGCCAGCGTATTCGTCTTGCCGGTGCCGGCGCCGGCGATCACCAGCAGCGGCCCGGCAAGGGCGTCGGGCGCAACGCCGAAGGTGGCGGCTTCGCGTTGCGCATCGTTCAGAGTGGAGAGGTAATCGATGCGATTGACGGCGCTGGATTCGGACACGGCGGAACACTTTCGAGAGCTGTATCCATATACAGTACATCAAACAAAGCGGCGGCCGGTCAGCCTCTCCGCGCAAGACGCCTGTCGTGCGCGAGCGCGACGGCGGTGAGCAGGCCGAGCACGCCGCCGACCGCGCAGGTGGCCGGCCAGCCGCCGTGTTGCCAGGCGAACGAGCCGAGCGCCGAGCCGCTTGCGGCGCCGGCGAAATAGCAGGTCATGTACACGGCGTTGAGTCGCGCCCGTGCCTCCGGTGCGAGCCGGAACACGATGTGCTGGTTGCTGATGTGCACGCCCTGCAGTGCCATGTCGATCACGACGAAACCGCCGAGGAACCAGAGCAGGCTGTCCGCGCCCCACAGCAGCGCCGCCCAGCTCGCGATCAGCAGCAGCACCGCGATCGCGCTTGCACGCATCGCGCCCCCACGGTCCGCGACGCGGCCGACGACATTGGCCATCAGCGCGCCGGCCGCGCCGGCCAGTCCGACCAGGCCGATGGACACCTCGTCCATGCCGTGGCCCGGCCCGGCCAGCAACAGCGCCATCGTCGAGAACAGCACGCTGACCGAGGCGAAGGACAGCGCCCCGAGCAGCGCGCGACTGCGCAGACGCGGCAGGCTGCGGAACAGCGTGCCGAGCGATACCAGCGTCTGCAGGTAGGGTCGCGGCGACGGATTGCGCGACTGCGGCAGCACGCGCCACAGCAACAGAGCAACGACGAGCATGGCGAAACCCGCGACCCGGTACACCGTCGACCAGCCACCGAGCGGCGCGAGCAATCCGGCCACGCTGCGCGCCGCGAGGATGCCGGTCAGCAGGCCGCTCATGACGACACCGACCGCCTGCCCCCTTCGCTGCGGTTCGGCCAGCGTCGCCGCCATCGGCACCAGTATCTGTGCCGCCACCGAGAAAAGACCGGCCACCGCGATGCCCGTCGACAGCATCGAAAGAGAATCGGCGAAACCGCTGATGAACTGACCAAGCGCGGCAAGCAGCATCAGCCCCACCGCCAGAGCGCGCCGCTCCAGCATGTCGCCCAGCGGCACGAGCAGCAACAATCCGCAGGCGTAGGCGACCTGTGCGATGGTCACGGTAAATGCCACCGATGCATCGTCCGCCTGCAGGTCGCGCGCGATGGCCGGCAGCAGCGGCTGGTTGAAGTAGTTGCCGCCAGCACACAGGCCGGCAGCAACGGCCATCAGCAGCAGCACCGGCGTCGACAAGGTGTCGCGAGTTGCGGGCTGCGAGGAAGCGTTCGATCGATGCATGGAATCGTGGATCCGGATGGTGAAGTCGTCGGCCGCGCGGCGGTGCAGATCGATGGGCAACTCAATCGTAGATGACGGCCGTCGCTTCGATCTCGAACAGCATGCCGTCGAGCGCCAGCCGCGGCACCGGTATCAGCGTGCATGCCGGCGGCGACGCCGCGTCCCACATCGCCCGCAGGGCCTGCACGAACACGCCCAGCCGGTCCTGCGTGTGATCGACCACCAGCACCGTGAGCTTGACCACGTCGGACGGCGCCGCCTGCGCCGCATCCAGGGCCGCAGCGAGGTTGCGCAGAGCCTGCTCAACCTGCTGCGCGAAGTCGGGCGACAGTTCACCGCGCGCATTCTCGCCGCCCTGCCCCGCTATATATATGTGACGTGCGGGCGCTTCTGCGATCACCACGTGCGAGTAGCCATTGGCAGTCGCGTCGTACAGGCCCTGCGGCTGGATGAAGCGGATGCGTCCGCCGGTCGGCTTGGCGATGGAGGATGAAGACATCGTGTACTCCGTTCGATGAAGGGACGCGTAGCATCCGACCTCAAGCATGGTTGAGGTCAACACCCGGAGATCGAATGTCCGAACTCGGCAAAGGCAACAAGTCCGCCACGGTCAGCCTGTCGGTCGGTGAAGTCGCCGCACGCAGCGGCGTCGCCGTGTCGACACTGCACTTCTATGAAAGCCGCGGCCTCATACAGAGCACGCGCAACGCCGGCAACCAGCGGCGCTATCCGCGTTCGGTGCTGCGCCGCGTCGCGGTAATCAAGGTCGCGCAGCGCATGGGCATTCCGCTGGCCGTGATTGCGGAAGCGCTACAGGCATTGCCCAACCGGCGCACGCCCACGGTTGCCGACTGGCGCCGCCTGTCGGCCCGCTGGCAGCAGGATCTGGACGCACGCATCCACACGCTCACGCAGTTGCGCGACCAGCTCGACGGCTGCATCGGCTGCGGCTGCCTGTCGCTCAAGGCCTGCCCGCTGCGTAACGCGCACGACGCGCTGGCCGGTGAAGGCGCCGGACCGCACTTCGACGAAGGACGCTGAAGGCGAAGTGCCCGATTCCCTCCGGACCCTCGATTCGCGCGCTATGTAACCGGTCGCACCTTTTCGCGTCGGTGCGGGAGTACATCGGGCATGCGCGTTGTCTTACACGGGCACGCATCCGAATCACCGAGACTGATGCAGTGCACTTGCGACGTCCGGCAGCAGCGATGCGCCACGCCGCGCGCACGAACAACTCGGTGCCGCGCAGGACGCGGCCCGCACACCGGAGAGCACACATCATGAAAAAGACACTCATCCTGCTGACTGCCGGCGCCCTCGTCGCCACCGGCTGCGCCAACATGACCGAGACGCAGAAGCGGACCACGATAGGCACCGGCGTCGGTGCGGCCGCCGGCGCGGCGCTGGGCAGCGCGGTCGGCGGCAGCGGCGGCGCCACGCGCAGCGGTGCACTGATCGGTGCCGCGGTCGGCGGCATCGGCACCTATATCTGGTCGCAGAAGATGGAAGAGCAGAAGCGGGCGATGGAACAGGCGACGGCCGGCACCGGCGTCGATGTGGTGCAGACCGCCGACAACCAGCTGAAGCTCGAAATCCCGAGCGACATTTCATTCGACGTCGGCCGCGCCGACATCAAGCCGAACTTCCGCCCCGTGCTCGACCGCTTCGCGCAGACGCTGAACGCCAATCCGACCACCTCGGTGCGCATCATCGGTCACACCGACAGCACCGGCAGCGACGCCGTGAACGATCCGCTGTCGGTCAATCGCGCCGCCAGCGCACGCAACTATCTGGCCGACCGCGGCGTCGCGTCGTCGCGTATCGTGATCGACGGCCGCGGCTCGCACGAACCGCTGGCTGACAACGGCAGCGAAGCCGGCCGTGCCAAGAACCGGCGTGTCGAAATCTTCGTTGGCGAACCGGGCAAGTAAGTCCCGACCGATGAAGGAAGGCCGGGCACCACGCGTTGCCCGGCCCGACGACCACAGAGGTGATCATGTACCCGAATGCCGCACGCCTGCTCCTCGTCCTGTGTGCCCTGCTCGCGCTGTCAGGCTGTGCCGGCCTGACCACGCGCGACCCGGTGCGGGTCAATCTGGTCGGGCTGGAACCGCTGCAGGGTGAAGGATTCGAATTGCGCTTCGCACTGAAGCTGCGGGTGCAGAACCCGAACGACCATCCGATCGACTACGACGGCCTGGCACTGCAGCTCGATGTGAACGACCGGACCTTCGCCACCGGTGTCAGCGACGCGCGCGGCAGCGTGCCGCGTTTTGGCGAGGCGGTGGTGAGCGTGCCGGTCACCGTGTCGGCTCTGTCGGCCTTCCGTCAGGCGCTGGAGCTGGGCAGCGGCGCCGACCTCGACCGCCTGCCCTACACGCTGAGCGGCAAGCTCGGCGGTGGTCCTTTCGGCGTGCAGCGCTTCAGCGAAAGAGGCACGCTCAGCCTTCCGGCGGCAGCTGGCGGAAATCCGTAACGCCGAGCGCGCAGCGAGGTATTCGCGTCAGATCGGCAGGCGCTCGTGAAACGTGATCAGGTTGCCGTCGCCGTCGAGCACGGCGAACTCCCGCGTGCCCCAGGGCGTGTCATGCAGCGGTGCATTGGGATGGACGATGCCCTGCTGCGTACAGTGGGCGAACAGTGCATCCACGCCCTCGACGGCGATGCGGCAGCCGGTCGCTTCGGCGATGCGCCGGTCGCTGCAGGCCCAGAAATGGATATGAATACCGCCCAGCGCCACGATGCCGTAGACGCCCTGGTCTGCATGCACCGCCGTTGCGCCCAGACGCTTCACGTAGAAATCGACGGTCTGCAGGATGTCGAGCGACGCCAGCACCGGCGTCGCCGCAACGAAGCGGATATCGCTCATCGGCGGGTCCGATGCAGCAGCGCCCGATGGAGCAGGCACTGCACGCTCAGCGCTTCTGTCCGAAGTAGAAGCCGATCACCAGCGTGAGCAACGGAGGAACGATCTGCTGGCAGGCTTCGAACAGCTTCTGCGCACGGTCGGCGCTGCCCGCATCGGCCCAGTAGTACATCGCCATCGCGAGCATGAATACCAGCGCCAGCGCGGTCAGCACGACGGAACCGAAGTAGAGGTGACGGCTGTCCTGATCCTTGCCGTTGAGACGCGCGATCAGCGCCATCATGACGATCACGATGAACAATTCGCCTGCCGCAAAAAGCAGAACGTTATCCATGGAGCCTCCGTTGAGCGTGGCCAGGCTGGGCGAGATGACCATGTCCGCTATTGTTGTTGATCGGGTGGCCGGCATCATCACACGGCGACGACATGGATTTCAATCTGCATCTGCACAAGTGCTGCCGGCGCGGCAGCGATCGGCTCAGCGCTCCATCACATAGCCGCCCGGCGCCGGCGCCAGTTCGGGGAAATCCGCGGTGGCCGCCGGACGTGCCTTCACCAGCTTGCCGGCACGCGGCTTGAGCCAGGCCATCCAGTCCTCCCACCAGCTCCCGGGCTGCGCGTCGTTGTGCACCAGCCAGCCATCGGCGCGGTCGGCGCGATGCACCTCGGCCGCGCGGTAGCTGCGCTTGGGCGGCGTCACGACCGGGTTGACGATGCCCAGGATGTGGCCCGAACTGGACAGCACGAAGCGCTTGTCGCCCGCCAGATGTCGATGGATGCGGAAGGCCTGCTGCCACGGCGCGATGTGATCGTCCTCGGCCGCCACCGCATACAGCGGCTGGGCGATGCGGTGCAGGTCGAGCGGCTCGCCAGCCACGGTCAGCGCGTCCGGCTTGATCAGCTTGTTGTGCAGGTAGAGCTCGCGCAGATACCAGCCGTGCATGGCTTGCGGCATGCGCGTAGCGTCCATGTTCCAGTAAAGCACGTCGAAGGGCGGCGGCGTTTCGCCGTACAGCCAGCCATTGACGACGTAGTTCCAGATCAGGCTGTTGGACCGCAGCAGGCGGAAGGAGGCGGCCATTTCCTTGCCGTCGAGATAGCCCTTCTGTGCCATCGCGTCGCACAGCGAACGCACGCTGGATTCGTCGATGAACACCTCGATCTCGCCCGGCGCGCGGAAGTCGATCAGCGTGGTGAGCAAGGTCCAGTCGGCGACCGGCACCTCGTCCGGCTCGAAGCGGCGATTGGCCCACGCCATGTACATCGCCAGCGCGGTGCCACCGATGCAGTAGCCGACCGCGTGCACCTTCGGCGCGCCGGTCAGCGCGCGCGCGGTTTCGACCGCGGCGTGTACGCCTTCGAGCAGGTAGTCGTCGAAGGTGACGTCACGCATCGAGGCATCGGGGTTCTTCCAGCTGGTGATGAACACGTCCAGCCCCTGGTCGAGCAGGTAGCGGATCATGCTTTTCTTCGGCGCCAGATCGAGTACGTAGAACTTGTTGATCCACGGCGTCACGATCACCACCGGTTGCGTATGCACCTTCGCCTGTGTCGGCGTGTAGTGGATCAGTTCCAGCAGGCGGTTGCGCATCACCACCGCACCCGGCGTGGTCGCCAGGTTCTCGCCGACCTTGAAGTCGTCCGGATCGGTCATGCGCACGTCGCCGGCTTTCAGGTCGTCGAGGAAGTTGCGGAAACCGCGCACCAGGCTCTCGCCGTGCGTTTCCATCGCCTTGCGCAGCGCCACCGGATTGGTGAACAGGTAGTTGGTCGGCGCCACCGCGTTGAGCCAGTTGCGCCACCAGAACGCCGCGCGTTCGCGGTCCTTCTCCGACATGCCCGGCGTGTCGTACAGCATGTCCTGGGTGTGACGGGTGAAGGCGAGGTACCACTCCTTCATCAGGTCGAAGGTGGGCAGGTCGGTCCACGCCGGATCGGCGAAGCGCGCATCACCCTCTGTGACCGGAATCGGATCGGTGTCGGGCAGGCCGAGCAGCCGGTTCAGCGTGTGCTGCTGCAGCCGCCACAGATCGGACGACAGGCTGACCAGGCGGTCACTCAGTTCCTTCGGGTGCGCCACCCACGCCAGCTGCGCGTGCAGGATGGGCGCGGTCATGCCGAAGGGGTCGGTCGAGCGCGCAATGCCGTCGAGCAGTTCGTGAAAGGTCTGATGCCACAGTTCGACCGGCCCGGCCGGGGTGGCCCCGTTCTCGGCGTCGTTCTCGTACGGGCTGCGGGAAGTGTGGTTCATGATGCGGGACTCCTGATGACATCGACCTCGGGTCACTGTACGCCGATCGCCTGGTCGAATACCTTGCTGAATGCCTCGAAATTCTCGATGTGCGGCATATGGCCCAGGCCCGGCAGTTCGAACAGCACGGCGCCCGGAATCGACGCCGCCGCCGTCCGGCCCAGCCGGTCGTAGCGCCCCAGTTCGTACTCGACGCCAGGACGCATCCAGTTGCGGCCCGGTCCGGTACGGTCGCGGGTGCCGATGATGAGGCTGACCGGCACCGACAGATCCCCGAACTCTGTCACAACTGGCTGGGTGAAGATCATGTCGTAGGTCAAGGCATTGACCCAGGCGACCTGATCTCGGTCAGGCCCCTGCGTCTGCCCGATCATGAAACGGGTGAGCGCCGCGTAGCGCGTGTTCCACTGACCGTCGTAATAGTTGTCGCGCTGGTACTTGGCGATGCTGTCGGCCGTCTGCTTCCGTTCGATGCCGTAAAAGAAATCGGTGTCCTTGTGCTCGACATACTTCAGGTAGTTCTCCAGCCCGATCGGATTCACCAGCACCAGGCGCTGCACCGCCTGCGGATACATCAGTGCGAAACGGCTGGCCAGCATGCCGCCCATCGAATGGCCTACGACGATGGAGCGCTCGATGCCGAGCGAAGTCATCAGCGCGCGGGTGTGGCGAGCCAGCGCCGGAAAGGAATACTGGTAATGGACCGGTTTGGAGGATTTGCCGAAACCGATCTGGTCCGGAATGAGCACGCCGTAGCCCAGCTTCTGCAGATGGCGCGCCGTGCCCGCCCAGTAATCGGCGTTGAAGTTCTTGCCATGCAGCAAGGTGACCACCGGCTTGCCAGCGTCGCCCGGAAGATGGATGTAAGCCATCTCGAGCGATTGCCCCTGCGACGACAGCGCGAAGAACTTCACGTCGAACGCATAGGCATAGCCGCCGAGCCGAGCGTCGTAAGACAGCGTCGACACGTCTTGGGCGCGGGCCGGGGAAGAAAGCGGCAACAGCGCCGCGAACAAAAAGGCGCACAGTCTGGGCAGGAACACTGGATTCTCCGTATCGGCACACCCCGGTCGACGCGAGGTCGCCGCCGGGGTTCCGGAGCAGTGTAGGCGAGTCGCGTGACGCCGGCGTTCAGCCGCCGCTGAGCGCCTGCACGATGACCAGTTCCCCGTCGGCATCGGCTGCCTGTGCCAGATCGCGCACCTGCTGTCCGTCGACGAAAAAGCGGATGTGCCGGCGTATCCGCCCCTGTTCGTCGATCATGCGGAAGGCGATGCCGGGGTACTGCAGGTCGAGCGCGGCCACCACCTCGGCCAGCGTCGCGCCGTCGGCTTCAGCGTGCGCGCTGTCGGTGTAGGAACGCAGCGCGCTCGGTATCAGCACCTTCATGCGGCTGGCCGCTCAGCCACCTCGACGGCGTAGATGTCGGGCAGATGGCGCGCGATGCAGTGCCAGTGCGCGCCCTCGTCGCTGCTCGCCCACAGTTCGCCGCTGGTGGTGCCGAAATAGAGGCCGACCGAGGGCTGAGTGTCTGCCGTCATCGCCTGCCGCTTCACCGTCCACCAGGCCTGTTCCGCCGGCAGGCCGGCGTCCTGACGCTGCCAGCGCTCACCGCCGTCGCGGGTGACGAAGACCGCGGGCCTGCCGCCCGGACTGGTGCGCGGCCACACCGCGGTGCCGTCCATCGGGAACACCCAGGCGGTGTCAGGATCACGCGGGTGCACCACCATCGGGAAACCGATGTCGCCGACCTCGGCCGGCATGCCGCCACCGATGCGTCGCCAGCGCGTGGCGGGCCGGTCGAGCCGGTAGATGCCGCAGTGATTCTGCTGATAGAGCCGGTCCGGGTTTGCCGGACACAGGCGGATGCAGTGCGGATCGTGAAAGGTGGGCTCCGCCACGTCGAAGCCCTCGACCACCTCCAGACCGTCGATCAGCGGCGCGAAGCTGCGTCCGGCGTCGAAGGATTCATGCACACCGCCACCCGACATCGCCATATACATATGCGCCGGGTCGCGCGGGTCGATGATGATGGAGTGCAGCTTCGGACCGTCGGGCGTGCCGTCCTGCGCCGTGCCCATCCACTTCAGGTACTGCGGGTCGTCATTGATCGACGAACACGGCGCCCACGTATCGCCGCCGTCCTCGGAGCGGAACAGGCCCTGCGGACTGGTGCCGGCGTACCAGACGCCGGGCTGGCTGGCGTGTCCGGGCGTCAGCCAGAAGGTGTGATCGACGCTGCGGCCCGCGCCGCCTTCGACCTTCGCGAAGGCTGGCGGCCGCGCCGCCTCGGTCCAGCTGCCGCCGGAATCGGTCGAGCGGAAGATCGTGGGGCCGAGGTGCCCGGTCTTGGCCGCCGCCAGCAGTGTGCGGCCGTCGCGCGGATCGAGCACCAGGTGGCTGATGATGTGGCCGAGGAAGTGCGGGCCATCGACCCGCCAGGTCCTGCGTTCGGCGTCACCGTGATAGAGCCAGGCGCCCTTGCGGGTAGCGACCAGCAGGGTGACCGCGGATGGGGATGACATGGGTTCTCCTCCTTGTCTCGTCAGGGGCCGGTGCGCAGACAGCGCTGCACGCCGGGACTGTCAGGTCGACGAAGCACACGCCGGCATTTCGACATCGCCGGCCGCCATCGTTGCAGCTTTCGCGCCCCGGTCGCAAGATGACGTCATCGCATCGCCCCGGAGTTCCCATGCGCGTACTGGTCACGAATGCCGACGACGACTTCCGGGTCAAGGCCTACGCCGGCACCAGCGGCGTGCTGCTGGCGATGGACGTCGACGCATCGCGACGCGCCGGCCTGCTCGGCTTTGCGATCGAGCAGAAGGAAGGCACGAAGAAGTGTCAGTGGCTGCTGAACAGCCTCACCTTCCCGGGCCGCGCGCACACGCTGGAAAAATGGGCGGCCACCCCGAGCAATCTGGCACCGATACAGAAGTTCCGCTGGGCCGATTACAGCATCGCGCCCGGCACGCGCTGCCGCTACCGCGTGCATCTGGTGTACGGCAGCGTCGAGCGGCCTGAATTGGGCGAGTCACTGGAACTGGCAGTCACCACCGACGACGGCAAGCCCAGGGGCCACGGTGTGGTGTTCAACCGGGCGGTTGCCGCCAGCCAGGCCTTCGGCCGCAGGTTTCCCGAGCTCGACGCGCTGCTGAGCCGCACGGAGAACAAGGACCTGCCGATCGAGAAATGGCCGGCCGCGCCGCGCGACTGGCTGCAGAACGGTCTGCTCGACCGGCTGCTCGCCTTCATCGCCCGCGCGAAGGACTCGACCTGGGCGCTGGACATCGCGATCTATGAATACGAACTGAAGGCCATCGCCAGCGCCGTGCGGGCTGCGCACCGGCGCGGCGTGCAGGTACGCGTGCTCTACCACGGCAAGGCCGGCGACGAACAGACGGCGCAGAACGAGGCGGCGCTGAAATCGATTCCGAAGGCGAAGAAGCGGGCTCGCCTCACTTCTAAGATCTTTCACCACAAGTACATCGTGCTGAGCAAGCTCAGCCGCAGCGGCGTCCGCACGCCGCGCGCTGTGCTGTGCGGCAGTACCAATTTCACGGAGAACGGCGTGTACCGGCAGGCCAATGTCGTGCATACCGTCGACGACAAGGCGGTGGCGGCCGACTATCTGGCGCTGTTCGAACAGATCTGGGCGACGCCCGGCGACGTCGCCGCCACCCGTGCATGGATCAACGAACACAACCCGGTCGCGCCGACAGGCCGCATCTGGACCGGCTTCTCGCCGCGCTCTGGCGGCGGCGATCTTGCCGCCTTCGCCGACCTGATTAACGGCGCCCGACGCGACCTGCTGTTCGCCACCGCCTTCGCGCTGCCCGAGCCGATACTCGACGCCCTGCTCGGCAAGGCCAACGACCAGGTGCTGCGCTACGGCATCCAGAACAGCGCCAGCCGCATCACCGGCTTCCACGCCGACCGCAGCGCAGAGTTCACCACGCCCGCACTGCTGACAAGCGGACTGGAAGGTTGGGTCAAGGAAGGCCTGCGCGGTCAGCGCGGCAACCTGCTGGTGCACCTGAAAGCCATCGTCACCGACTTCACCACCGATTATCCGGTCATCCTCAGCGGCAGCCACAACCTCAGCGCCTCGGCCAGCAGCGGCAACGACGAGAACGTGCTCGTCATCCGCGGCGACACCGACCTCGCCGACCGCTACGGGCTGGAAGTGCTGCGCTTCTACGAGCACTACCGCTTCCGCTATTACGCGAAGCTGCTGAAGCTGAAGGAGGCGAAACCGCTGTCGCCGGACGACAGCTGGGCGGACGCCTACTACCGCAAGGGCAATCTGAAAATGCTGTCCAGGCTGCGCTTCTCCGGTCGCTGAAGCGCTGCGCTCATGCGCGAGCCGATATCTCCCAGCACACCGCCGTGAAGCGCACCGTTTCGCCGTCTTGGTAGGGCCGGAAAGCTTCGTGCAGCGCCTCGGTCACGCGTGCGCGGGTGTCTGCGTCGGTCTGCCGCAGCGCTACGCCCACCGGGCCGAGCAGCGTGAAATAGCGTTCGAGCTCGGCAGCGGGCAGCGCGCAGTCGACGTCGAGCGGATGGATGTCGATGTCCTGCCAGCCGCTGTGCGCCAGCACCTCGCCAACGAACGTCCGGTCGGCAAAGGCGAACTGGCCCGGCGCGCCCGGGCGACGCGCCGGCAGGCCGGGCAGCAGCGGCGCCGCGGCGCGCTCGGCGGTGGTCATGAAGGCGTTCTCGTCGCTGCCGCGCCAGACGATGGCGTGCAGCGCACCGCCGCTGCTCAGCGCCGCGCGCAGGTGAGCAAACGCATCGACCGGGCGCTCGAAGAACATGACGCCGAAGCGCGACACGATGAGGTCGGCGACGCCGGGCGCGAAAGCATGCCGCGCGGCGTCGGCGCAGACGAAGCGTGCGGCCGAAGCGCTGGCCAGCGCGCGGGCACGGGCCGCGGCGATCATCGGCGCCGACACGTCGACACCGATACAGTGCGCCCCGCTGCCCAGCGCCTCGGCCAGCGCCAGCGTGGTGGCGCCGGTGCCGCAGCCGATGTCGATCACGCTGCGCGCGGAGCGCGTCCGTGCCACCTCGACCAGCCGTTCGGAAAAAGGCGCGAACAGCGCATCGAGCAGCGGCTGCGCCTGCACCCAACCGTCGGCGGCCGGACCTTTCCACAAGGCGATCTGCGCGTCGGCGCACGTATCTGAAGCATCCATCGTCGTCTCCCGTGACTTGCCCGCAACGTGCGGTGTGAGCACTATGCAAATTCAAGTCGACTTGAGGTCAAGCCCATGAGCGATCTGGATATCGCCGAAGTGGCGCAACGCGCCGGCGTCAGCGCGGCGACCCTGCGTTTCTACGAGGAAAAGGGGCTGATACGTTCGATCGGACGGCGCGGTCTGCGCCGCGTATTCGGCAACGACGTGCTGGAGCGGCTGGCGCTGATATCGCTCGGCCGCGCCGCCGGTTTTTCGCTGGACGAGATCGGCCGCATGTTCGCACCGGGCGGCACGCTGGACATCGACCGCCGCCTGCTGGCCGAACGCGCGGACGAACTCGAACGCACGATACGCAGGCTGAGCGCGCTGCGCGACGGCCTCCGTCACGCCGCCGCCTGCCCTGCGCCGAGCCACCTGGAATGTCCGACCTTCCGCCGCATCCTGCGCGCAGCGGAATCGAAGTCGCTGGCGCGACGCCTTCCTTCGCCCCGCAGGTCGCTCTGAACTCAACTCGCAGCGCGCCGCCCGAAGTCGGCCGCGTCGATGCCGAACCAAGCCACACCCGGCGTCTTCTCGACAACGATGCACTCGCCGTCGAGCCGGTAGGTCAGTTGCAGGTGGTGACGCGGGCTGGACAGCACCGCCGGATTGAACACCGCAAAGTTTTCGCCCTCCGGCCGGCGCACCGACTGCACCACCAGACCCGGGTGACCTTCGCGATGAATACGCGCGCCAACCGACTGCGGGAAGCTGTAATCGAGCGGATGCAGCAGATCAGGCCAGTCGGCCGTGAGCGGCCGGAAGTCGAGCAGCGCGGCGGCGCAGCCCACGACATAGACCTTGCGCTCGGCCGCCACCGACTCGCGTTCGAAACCGGCGTCGGCCAGCAGGCCGTTGCGCCAGTGCCAAGCCGACTCATAGACCGTGGTATCGACCGACTCCGAGCCGTACCACACACCGTGGCGACCGTCGGAAAAGCGGCTGGCCTGCCAGTTCTGGAAAGGCCAGGCGATGGCATTGAACCACTCGGCGTCCTCGAACGGACGGTGCAGCACCGGAGTGGGCGAACGGTAGGGCGGCGGCTTGGCGTCGCTCTCCACTTTCTGCGCCAGCGCCCACTCGGCCGGATCGTCGGTGAGATCGTCGAACAGGTCCTGCGAACTGCGCAGCGACACGATGTTGCGGAACACGTCGCGCTGCACCTCGGCCAGCGCAAGGCGGGCGAACAGATCGCCGAGACTCACTGGCCGCGCGCCCGATCCAGGTAGGCGCGCACCATCAGCAACCCGGCAAAGCCCCATTCCTTCACCACCTCGACCGGGGTGAGATTGTCGAACGCACGGTTGCGCGTGCTCATCCAGCGGTAAGCGAGGTCGCGGTTCTGAGGAAACAGCAGGCGGAGGTTCTTGTGTATGCCCAGCAGGTGACCGACGCGCTCATACTGGTCGCGGCTGGTGCCGATCGGCTCGCCGCGCCGGTAGCGCGCCAGCGCCGCCCGGTTGCTGGCGGCGATGCCCAGCAGCGCGGCCTGGTCTTCGGTGCCGAGCTTCCAGTGGTCGAGCAGGGTCATGATCATGCGGGCCAGCGCGCCCCGGTCTTCCGAGGCGCTGATTCCCTTGTCTGCGATGGCGCCCATGGCAGCAGTCCTCCGTGATTCCGAATCAAGCTGAAGCATAGCCCATTTGTTTCGATTCACACGGGGTTTGTTCCCATAGAAACAAACGTTCAGAAGCAGCGCCCGGGCAGCTGCTTCAGCGCAAGGCCTCGGCCATCGCCTCGCCCATGCGCACCGTACGGCCCGGCAGCCAGTCGGCGCGGGCGCGCAGCACGCCCTTCGGGAACAGCATGACGACGGTCGAGCCGAGCAGGAAGCGGCCCATCTCCTCGCCGCGGGTGAGCCGGATGTCCTGATCGTCGTAACGCCACTCGCGCAAGGTGCCGCTGCGCGGCGGATTGATCAGCCCGTGCCACACGGTCTGCATGCTGCCGACCACCATGGCGCCGACCAGTGTCAGCACGAAGGGGCCGAAGTCCGAATCGAACAGGCAGACCACGCGCTCGTTGCGTGCGAACAGGCCGGGCACGCCCGCCACCGTCGCCGGGTTAACCGAGTAGAGACTGCCCGGTACATGGACCATGCGCCGGAGCCGGCCAGCGCAGGGCATGTGGATGCGGTGGTAGTCCTTCGGGCTCAGGTAGATCGAGATCGCCTCGCCGCCGTCGAATCGATCGACCAGCGCCGCATCGCCACCGACCAGGGCACGCGCGCTGTAAGGGTGTCCCTTCACCTGCAGCAAGGTGTCGCCATCGAGCTTCACGCAGTCGATCACAGTGCCGTCGACCGGGCTGACGAAGGGCGAGTCGGCCAGCGGACGGGCACCTTCGCGGAGCGCACGGGTGAAGAAATCGTTGAAGCAGGCATAGTCCGCCGGGTCGGGCCGGGCCGCCTCGCTCATGTCCACGCCGTACTTGCGGATGAACCAGGGAATGATGCCGCGGGTCCAGGGTGCGCGCGAATTCGCCACGAATTCGGCGAAACGCGTCAGTGCCTGCTTGGGCATGCCGTGCTGGGCCAGCACGAAAAGGCGATCACGAAGATCAGGTGACGGCATTGTCGGGTCTCATGTGGGGGCGCCTCCCCGGGCGGATACGCAGGACGGATGGCGACACGGCCGCGAACTGCTCGACAGGAAAGCCCCGATTTTCTGGCCCCGCATATTAATTGAAGCATGGGCCACCGGCATGTGCCGCACCGACCGGTGCCCGAGCCGTCTGCCGGTCAGCCGGTCGCAGAACGGCATCGCCACCGCCGGTCGGACGCGCTATCGAAGCCCATGTCCCGATGCTAGGCTCATAACTTCATCCAACCCGACGCCCAGGCTGGCTCGCCGCAGCGTGCAGCCGCACGGGTGTCATTGAAAGAGGAGCGGAACATGAAGAGAGCCACTTCGGCATTGCTTTGCCTCGGCCTGATCGCCAGTCCCTGCGCATGGTCCGCCAGCGGACAGATCGACAGCTTCGGCGCCAGCCAGACCACGGTGCAGGCCGGCAGCACGGTGGATTTCTTCGTGTCCTTCAGCGTGAACACCTCGTCGCGTAACGACGGCGGGAATGATCCGGTCGAACCGACACCGGTCGAGGGGTACCAGGAATGGATGATGAACTGGTACTGGTACGAGGCTGAAACGGTGACGGCCGTCTATCTGCAGGCCGCCGGCCAGAACTTCAACGACTATCCCTCGGCAGCGCCCGGCAGCGGTTATTCCAACGGCTGGACCTTCTCGCTGCTGTTCCCGACTGCCGGCACCTTCGATATCGCCGTCGGCGGCGGCTGGAGCGCGACCAACTCGACCTCGTCGGGCAGCGAGATCGCATCCCGCACCTGCATGAGCGACGAAGGCGGCGGGCTGAGCTGCTCGTCATGGCAGTACAGCTATCCGCAATACGACGACTTCTCGTCGACCGACGGTTCATTCGATGGCAAGTCGATCACCATCAACGTGACAGCGGTGCCCGAGCCGATGACGGCCGCACTCTGGCTGGCCGGCCTGGGATGCCTGCTGACCGCCAGCCGCCACCGGCGCCCCTGAACCAGCCGGCCTCCTCGCCAGCAGGAGGCATCACACCGGAACACGCGAGGCGCCGGGCGCCGGAGCCTGCACGGGACGGCCGGTAACGGCACGCGCCCGGCACAGGGACGGGCACAATGCGACGACATGGCAACACCTTCGCGCAGGCGCAGTCTGCCTGCAGCAAGGTGTCGGCCGCCCTTGCGTACCCTGTGCAGGCCCCGTCTCCGTCCAGCTTCCATCGCACGCGCATGAGCAAGACCCAGCCCTCCAACCGACTCGCCGCCTCCGCCACCATCCGCGTCCGCGGTGCCCGTGAACACAATCTGAAAGACATCGACGTCGATCTGCCGCGCGATGCGCTGGTGGCGTTTTCCGGTGTATCCGGGTCCGGCAAGTCCTCGCTCGCCTTCGGCACGCTGTATGCCGAGGCGCAGCGGCGCTATCTGGAATCGGTGGCGCCGTATGCACGGCGGCTGATTGATCAGGCTGGCGTACCGGACGTCGACAGCATCGAAGGCCTGCCGCCGGCGGTGGCGCTGCAGCAGCAGCGCGGCACGCCGGGCGCGCGCTCGTCGGTAGGCAGCGTGACCACGCTGTCCAGCCTGCTGCGCCTGCTGTATTCGCGAGCCGGCCGCTATCCCGCGCGCCAGCCCATGCTGCAGGCCGAGGACTTCTCGCCCAACACGCCACAGGGCGCCTGCCCGAACTGCCACGGTCTGGGTCGCGTGTTCGAGGTGAGCGAAGAGACGCTGGTGCTCGACCCGTCGCTGACCATACGTGACGGCGCAGTCAGCGCGTGGCCGCCGGCCTGGCACGGTCAGAATCTGCGCGACATCCTGGTCAGCCTGGGCATCGACATCGACACGCCGTGGGCAAAGCTGCCGCGCAAGGTGCGGGACTGGATCCTGTTCACCGACGAACAGCCGGTGGTACCGGTCTATGCCGGCTTCACCCCGGAGGAAACGCGCGTCGCGCTGCGGCGGAAGATGGAGCCGAGCTATCAGGGCACCTTCACCAGCGCCCGCCGCTACGTGCTACACACCTTCGCCAGCACGCAGAGCACGCTGATGCGCAAACGCGTGTCGCGCTACATGCGGGCCGCCGACTGCCCGATGTGCGCCGGCAAGCGGCTCAAGCCGGAAGCGCTGGCGGTCACCTTCGCCGGGCTGGACATCGGCGCGCTGTCGCGCCAGCCGCTATCCGAGGTGGTGCGCCTGCTCGCACCGGCCGTCGCCGGCGAGGCGGATGCCCGGCAGCCGGAGGAAAAGCGCCTCGCCGCACAGAGGCTGGCAGGCGAAGTGGTCGACCGCATCGAAGTGCTGCTGCGGCTGGGTCTGGGCTATCTGACGCTGGAACGCAGCACGCCCACGCTGTCGCCAGGTGAGCTGCAGCGGCTCAGGCTGGCCACCCAGTTGCGCTCGCAGCTTTTCGGCGTCGTCTATGTGCTGGACGAACCGTCCGCCGGTCTGCATCCGGCCGACGGCGAGGCGCTGTTCGACGCCCTGCTGCAGCTGAAGCAGGCGGGCAACAGCGTGTTCGTGGTCGAGCACGACCTCGACATGATCCGCCGCGCCGACTGGGTGGTCGATGTCGGCCCGGGCGCAGGCACCGAGGGCGGAGACATCGTCTACAGCGGCCCGCCCGCCGGTCTGACCGCGGTAAAGTCGTCGGCGACCGCGCGCTTCCTGAAGTCCGACCAGCCGCCGGCGCGCACACCGCGAACGCCATCAGGCTGGCTGTCGCTGCACGACGTGAGCCGCAACAACCTGGACCGGCTGGACGCGCGCATCCCGCTCGGCGTGCTGTGTGCGGTGACCGGCCTGTCCGGCTCCGGCAAGTCCAGCCTGATCAGCCAGGCCCTGGTCGAACTGGTGGCGGAGCACCTGGGCCACGTGGTCGAGGCCGAGCCCGAGCACGACGACGGCGAGCAGCCGCCGGTCGACACCGCGCCGACCGAAGGCCGGCTGGGCGAAGGCGCGGACGCGATCCGCCGGCTGGTGCGCATCGACCAGAAGCCGATCGGCCGCACGCCGCGCTCCAACCTCGCCACCTACACCGGCCTGTTCGACGAGGTGCGCAAGCTGTTCGCACAGACACCCGCCGCCCGCAAGCGTGGCTTCGACGCCGGACGCTTCTCGTTCAACGTGGCCAGGGGTCGCTGCCCGACCTGCGAGGGCGAAGGCTTCGTCAGCGTCGAACTGCTGTTCATGCCCGGCGTGTACGCGCCCTGCGCCGAATGCCAAGGCACCCGCTACAACCCGTCCACGCTGGCCGTGACCTGGCAGGGGCGCAACATCGCCGAGGTGCTGGACCTCACCGTGGACCAGGCCTGCGAGGTGTTCGCCAGCGAGCCGAGGGTACTCGCCCCGCTAATGCTGCTGAGCCGGCTCGGCCTGGGCTACCTTCGGCTGGGCCAGCCGGCGACCGAACTGTCGGGCGGCGAGGCGCAGCGCATCAAGCTCGCCACCGAACTGCAGCGCAGCGGACGAGGCGGCACGCTGTACGTACTGGACGAGCCGACCACCGGCCTGCATCCAGCCGACGTCGAACGCCTGCTCGCCCAGCTCGAAGTGCTGGTCGATGGCGGCAACAGCGTGGTGCTGGTCGAGCACGACATGCGACTGGTGGCGCGGGCTGACTGGGTGATCGACATGGGCCCGGGCGCTGGCGCCGAGGGTGGGCGCATCGTCGCCGAGGGGCGGCCGGCCGACGTGGCGCGAGCGAAAGGCAGCCGCACCGCGCCCTATCTGCGGCGGGCGCTGGAAGGCGGGCGCGGAAAAGAGTGAGAGGTCCGGTCGGACCTCTGCGTCAGGCGTAGGTGTCGATGATGTTCTGACTGGAGGGCGCCGGCTGCGGTGTCGGCAGCGCCTGCAGTAGCTGTGCGGCGTTCGACGCCTGGATGTCCAGCGCCTTTCGGAGCACCAGAGTGCCGGCAGCGTCGGCCACCTTCTGTTGCGACATCGAGGTGGCGGCGCTGGCGATTGCGGAAACGTCCATGTGATCTCTCCTGCGCCGACGACCGGCGCGCTGACAGTCTTAACGACGCGCAGCGCGCCGGCTTGAACGCGGACCGATCACTGCCGCTCGCATCACGCCGCGGCGTCAGCATCCGCCACGATCATGCCCGCGGCCACCGTGTTGTAGGTGCTGTCGTCGATGACGACGAAAGCGCCGGTCGAGCGGTTCAGCACATAGGGATCGGCGAACACCGGATGCGCCAGCTTGAAGCGCACGCGGGCGATGTCGTTCATCACAAGCCGTTCGGCGGGCATACGGTCCAGCGTGTTCACGTCAAGCCGGTGATCGATGGCCACCAGCTTCGCCCTGACCTCGCGCGTCGTGTGGCGGATCAGATAGGTGCGGGCGCGGTCCATCGGCAGATCCGACAGCCAGCAGAGGTCGGCAGTAATCTGGCGCAGCACCTGCGGCGCTTGCTCGGGCGCCACGATCATGTCGCCGCGCGACACGTCGATGTCGTCGTCGAGCAAAAGCGCGACCGACTGTTCGGCGCCGGCGTGCGCAAGCGCTTCGCCGCCGATCTCGATGGCCTTGACCCGCGTGCGCAGGCCGGAAGGCAGCACGCTGACCGCGTCACCGACCGCGATGCGGCCGGCCTCGACCCGACCCATGAAGCCGCGATAGTCGTGCAGCGCGGGATTCGCCGCGTCCTGCGGCCGACACACCCACTGCACCGGAAAGCGGAACGGGTGCGCGTGCGGCGCCGCCGCTGACGGCGCGCTTTCCAGCATCTCCATCAACGTGGGCCCGTCGTACCAGTGAAGGTGCTCGCCACGGTCGACCACCATGTCGCCGCGCAGGGCGGACATCGGCACGAAGCGCGCCGGCCCGATGCCGGCGCCGGCCGCGAAGGCGAGGAAGTCGTCGCGGATGCGCTCGAACACCGGCTGCGCGAAATCGACCAGATCCATCTTGTTCACCGCCACCAACAGCTGCGGAATGCCGAGCAGCGCCGCCAGCTGTGCATGGCGACGGGTCTGCGTCAGCACGCCGCGGCGCGCGTCGATCAGGATGATGGCCAGATCGGCGGTCGAGGCCGCGGTGACCATGTTGCGCGTGTACTGCTCGTGTCCCGGCGCGTCAGCGATGATGAACTTGCGCCGACCCGACGAGAAATAGCGGTAGGCCACATCGATGGTGATGCCCTGCTCCCGCTCGGCCTGCAGGCCGTCGGTCAGCAGCGACAGGTCGATCGCTTCCATGCCGCGTCGTGCCGACGTGCGCTCAATCGCCTGCAGCGTGTCGGCGAGGATGGCCCGGCTGTCGTGCAGCAGGCGACCGATCAGCGTGCTCTTGCCATCGTCGACGCTGCCACAGGTCAGGAAACGCAGCAGGCCCTTGTCTTCAGAAGTATTCATATGCGGTCCTCGATGCCGGGTCGCAGTGCGACCGGTGCTCAGAAATAGCCTTCACGCTTGCGCTGTTCCATCGACGCATCGCCGGTCTGGTCGTCCAGTCGGGTCGCGCCCCGTTCGGTCAGGGCGGTACTCGCGGTCTCGATCACGATGCGCGCGACGGTGTCGGCATCCGACTCGACCGGCGCCGTGCAGGAGATGTCGCCGACGGTGCGGAAACGCACCCGCCGCACGACGATCTGCTCGCCCGGCCGCGGCGGGCTGGTCAGTTCGCCGCTGGCCAGCGGCACGTTCACCGGCACCGGCAGGCCGTTGCGCAGCACCACCTCGCGCTCGTGTGCGAAATAGATGCTCGGCAAGGCCAGCCGCTCGCGCTCGATGTACTGCCAGACGTCGAGTTCGGTCCAGTTCGAGATCGGGAAGGCGCGCACGTGTTCGCCCACGTGGGTGCGGGCGTTGTAGAGGTTCCACAGTTCCGGCCGCTGGTTCTTCGGGTCCCACTGACCGAACTCGTCGCGGAAACTCATGATGCGTTCCTTGGCGCGCGCCTTTTCCTCGTCGCGCCGCGCGCCGCCGATGCAGCCATCGAAGCCGAATTCCTCGATCGCTTCGAGCAGCGTGACCGACTGGTGCCGGTTGCGCGATTCGTCGGCGTGCTTGAGTACGACCGAACCGCGACGGATCGAATCCTCGACCGAGCGCACGATGAGCCGTTCGCCCAGTTCGGCGGCGCGACGGTCGCGAAACTCGATCACCTCGCGGTAGTTGTGGCCGGTATCGATGTGCAGCAGCGGGAAGGGAAAGCGTCCGGGCCGGAAGGCCTTCTCGGCGATGCGCAGCAGGCAGACCGAATCCTTGCCGCCGGAGAACAGCAGCGCCGGGCGGGCGCACTGGCCCGCCACCTCCCGCATGATGTGGATAGCTTCGGCCTCAAGCCAGTCCAGATGCGACAGCCGGGCGTCTTCGCGGAGCGTGGGCAGGGGTGCATTCATGACAGGAACCTCACTGGACGGAAACGGCGGACGGTGCGGACGCCGCGCCGCACGAGATGAAGGGGAGCGAGAGCCACTGACCGTCTGCGTAGCGCAGCATCCGGTCGCCGTCGAAGCGCCACAGATGCAGCCAGCCGTTGTCGACCAGTTGGCGCACCACGGCATGCTTGTCGAGCACGCGTTCGATGGCCGCCGCCGGCGCGTCGATCGCGACGGTCAGGCGCACCGGCTCGTGCACCCAGCGCTCGCCGTCGTGCAGTGACTGCCGCGACAGGCCGATGCGCAGATCGCCACCGTTGCCTTCGAACACGCCAATGCGCCCGCCGACGACGTTGTGCAGCAGCTTGTTGCCGCTGCCGAAGTGCGCGGGCGCGCAGGTCGAGGCGTGGTACTGCCAGTTGATCCAGTGCGTCACCAGCATCGGCGCCGTCATCAGCAGTTCGAGCAGACTGCCGTCGGCATCGCGCGCGCTGTCGTAGTCGTGCAGGAAGGTGCGCCCGCCAAGCACGGTCGCTTCACTGCGCGCACGCGGCGCAATGATGAAGGCGGCATTGCCGGCCAAGCCCCACTCCGGCCGCGTCTGCGCGCCATCGTTGGCACGGCGGCGCAAGCGCTCGAGCAGCTCGCCGTGACCGGCACGCGGATCCAGGCCAAGGCTGGCAGCACGCTCGCGCCTGACCTGGTCGCCGGCCTGAGCGAACACCGGCGCCAGATGTTCCCAGCGCATGCGGGCGTCGGCCGGCAGCAGGTCGAGATCGAAACCTTCTATCTCGTCGGTCGTCGTGTTGTGCAGCCCGGCGACGAAAGCCGTGTGCGCCGGAATGTTGATACCGCGCTGCGCCAGTGCCGCACGCAAACCGGCGTCATTGAGCAGGCGTGCCAGCGCACGGGCATTCACCTCGCCGGTCTGGCCGCAGCAGGCACCGCAATCGAGCGCCGCAGCGTGCGCGTTGTTGGCGCTCTGGCTGCCGTGACCGATCAGCAGCACCAGCGGCGCAAGTTCTCGCTGCAGTCCCATCGCCCGCAGCACGCGCTCGGCCAGCACTACCCGTGCGTCGGGGTCCAACCCGTCCAGGGTCGGACGGCACAGTCCGCGATAGCGCGACGGCAGACCGTCGAGGTCGTCGCGAAGACGTGCCTCGCGCGACGGATGCAGCCAGCGCGCCAGCTTGCCGACGTAGCCGACGCCGGCCGCCTCGACAAAGGAGAAAGCCGCGCCTGGCCAACGACTCGCCGAGCGCCAGGAGCGCCGACCGGCGAACTGACGCTGCCGCGCCGTGGCCGCCTCGACATCGAGCGGATCGCCGTCACTGCCCGTGTCGATGCGGTCTGTCACCTCGATCACCGGGGCCAGCAGACCGGGCAGTTGCGGACGGCGGGCGGCGGTGGCAAACGGCGTGTAGGCGATGGGCAGACCGAAGAAGCCGGCAAAGCCCAGCGTGCGGATACCGGGCCATGCCGCTTCGAGCGCCCGGCGCATCGGCTCGCTGCGCACGTCGATGCAGAAGGCTGCCTGGACTTCAGGCACCGTCATCGGTGCAGCCAGCGCTTGCGGACTGCTGGCGCTGGCCAGCCGCTGTGCCAGATCGCGCTGGTAGGCGGCGTCGAGCGCCGATTGCCATATTTCATCGATGCGCAGCATGTCCTCGGCGCGGGCGAGTGTCGCCGGCGCTTCGGCCCAGGCGGCCTGCACCGCGACAAAGGAGCGCTCGGCCGACTTGTCGCAGCGGCCTTCGAGCAGCAGCGCCCCCCAGGCCAGCCGGATGGCCAGCAGATCGCGCAGGTGCGGGTCCGCACCGCCGCGCTGCGCGGCTTCCCAACCGAGATAGGCACACCACGATGCCCAGCCGTTCACCGTCAGCAGCACCGCTTCGAGGTAGTCGGCCCAGACCTGCTCCGGCAGCCCCAGACGCTGCAGCACCCAGCGCTCGGCCTCGACGCGGTCAACCGGCAGCGCGTGCAGCCGCCGACTCAGATCGGGCAGACCCATCAGCACGCCGATGCCGTGGTCGTGGCTCAGCGTGTCGCGCCAGAATTCATACAGCCCACCGCTGCGCTCCGGCTGCCAGTCGGCCTGATGCTCGTCGAAATAGGCGGCGCAGGTCTGGCTGACCTGATGGGTGATGGCCTGCCGCCAGGACAGTCGCTGATGGCGAGCCGGGTCGTCGTCGAGCACGTCGATCAGCAGCGGCAAGCGCGGCAGTTCGGGCGCCTGATCAAGCGCGGCGACGCAGGCGACTGGATCCAGTCCGGCCGTCGTGCCCAGCGGTAGAGAGGTCAGCGCAGCCGCTAGGTCGGCGTCGGTGATGCGACCGCTGCGCCGGGCCTGCCGGAAAAGCTCGCGCGACGGGAATACCGGGATACCGGCCAGCACCGCCATTCGTGCCGCGACCGTGCGAACGCTGTGGCCGATGCGCGACCAGTGCGGATTGACGGCGATCGCCCGGTCCAGCGGCCAGGCTGGCGCGATCGCCGCACAGGCGGCGGAACAGGCGGCATCGATACGGCGCTGCAGCAGGCCGTCATGCGGCGCATCGATCGGTGCGACGAGGTCGCAGGGCGGCTGCCTGCGGACGGCTTCGGGGGCAGAGGTCTGCATGATCTTCTCCAGGCGATCGAATCAGGGCTGTGCGGAGGCCAGGCCGGCGTCGCCGGTGCGTGGTGCGGCGACCGGCGGAATCCAGCGGGTCGGCCACAGCGTCAGCGCGAGGCGGGTGTAGAACTCATCGACGTAGAAGCCGGCATAGCTCAGGCGTCGCCACGCGGACAGCCACTGCGGCCGGGTCTGCAGCACCACCATCCAGCCATACAGCAGCGTCATGCCGGCCAGCGTGACGAGGCCGGCGACCTCGTCGGGCCGGTCGTTCAGTCCGAGTGGCAGGCGATGCGCGATACCAGCGGCCAGCGTCAATCCGGCCACGGCGACAAGGCCGGTGACGCCCTGCCAGAGCGCAGCACGCGTGCGCTCGGTGGCAGCCGGCAACCACAGCAGCGGCGCCCAGGCCAGTGCCAGCACCAGCGTCCACCATTGCGGCCAGTGCGCACCCACGAGCCACGCTGTCGCCAGTACGGCCGCACCAGTGACGAGCGGCGCCAGCAGCAGGCTGGGCAACGCGGCACGCTGTTCGCCCAGCATCATGCGCAGCCGCGTATCCCGAACCACGCCGGAGGCGGCGAGAAAGGCGTGCGCCTTGTAGAGCGAGTGGCCGATCAGGTGCAGCGCTGCGAACATGTACAGGCCGAGGCCGCACTCGAGCACCATGAAACCCATCTGCGCCACGGTGGACCAGGCCAGCCTCACCTTGATGCTCACCCGCGTCAGCATGACCATGCCGGCCAGCAGTGCGGTGGCCAGACCGGCGATCACCAGCAGCCAGCGGGCGGCCGGTACCGCGTCGAGCAGCGGCGAGAAGCGGATCAGCACGACGCCGCCCAGATTGACGACGCCGGCGTGCAGCAGGGCCGACACCGGGGTCGGCGCCTCCATCACCTGGATGATCCAGCCGTGCGCCGGCAGCAGAGCGGTGCGCAGGATGACGGCGATGGCGACGCACAGCGCGCTCGCCTGCAGCGCCGGAGACGCGCCGTGCGCGTCCAGGTGACGCCACAGTTCCGACAGCGAACCGCTGCCCACCTCGTTCCAGGCCAGCGCCGCGCCGGCGATCAGCAGGACATCGGCGAGGCGGTCTGCGAGATTCTTCTTGTGCGCCGCCAGCAGCGCGAACGGGCGGTCACCGTAGAAGCACAGCAGTCGCTGCAGCGCGATGCCGACCAGCGCCCAGGCAGCGATCAGCAGAACCCAGTGATCGGCGATCAGCATCAGATGCACCGCGACCAGTACGCCCGACAACGCCGCCACGTAGCGGCGCTGCCCGACCTCGCCCTGCAGATAGCGCGACGAGAACACGCCGATGACGGTACCCACCGCCTGCACCAGGATGGCCATCGCCGCGGTAAAGGGGCCGAGCGCGATCCAGCCGTCGAGGCGCGGTCCGGGCAGACCGGCCGCCAGCCATAGCAGCAGCGGCGTCGCCAGCGACGCGAGCAGCGCAACCACGGACAGTTGCGTGAAGCGGCGCCACAAGCGCGCATCCTCGTGACCAAGCAGACGGCTCAGCAATAGCGGCAGGGACATCAGCAGGGCGGGCAGCAGCGCGCCGGCCCCCGATTTCAGACTGAATGGATCCATTCCACATCTCCTCGATAGCACTGGCATCGATGATGTGGCGCTGAAACCGTTCTGTAAAATACAATGAATCGAATATTTCGTTCTTTTTAATGGAACAATGAATCTCGAACAGCTCAACTTCCATCACCTGCTCTACTTCTGGCGCGTCGCCCGGACCGGCCACCTGACGCGCGCGGCACAGGAACTGCACGTGTCGCAGTCGGCACTGTCGGCGCAGATCCGGCAGCTCGAAGAGCGCCTCGGCGAGCCACTGTTCGAGCGCAGCGGACGCAGTCTGATACTGACCCACACCGGGCAGATGGTGATGTCCTACGCCGAGGACATCTTCGGACTGGGCCAGGAAATGCTGGGCCGGCTGCAGGGCCGCGCCGACGGGATGATCCGGCTGCGGGTCGGCAGCGTCGCCACGCTGTCGCGCAACTACCAGGAGAACTGGATACGGCCGCTGCTGACCGATCCGACGGTCGTGCTGACGCTGGAATCGGGCCAGCTCGACGGACTGGTCGACCGGCTGATCACGCATCAGCTCGATGTCGTGCTCGCCAACGAAGCGGTCGCTGCCGACGCGAATCGTCCGCTCCACTGCCGCTTCCTCGGCAGCCAGGAAATATGTCTGGTCGGCCCGGCCACCCGCGGCCGGACCAAGGCGATGCGCCTGCCGGACGATCTCGACGGCGTCGACGTCGCGCTGCCCGGTCCGCGCCACGCGCTGCGCGCGCAGTTCGACGCCTTGTGCATGGCGGCCGGCGTCCGCCCCCGGCTGCGCGCCGAGGTCGACGACATGGCCATGCTGCGCCTGATCGCCCGAGACAGCGGCTGGCTCACCGTGCTGCCCGAGGTGGTGGTGCAGGACGAACTGCGCACCGGCACCCTGGTGATGCTGGGCCGCTCGGCCGAGCTGCGAGAGCACTTCTACGCCATCACGACGGCCCACCGTCACCGCATCGAGCGGCTCGAAGGCCTGCTCGCGGGATCCAGCCCGCCGCCCGAACAACCGGCGGGCGGCCGATGAGGTCAGGCGTACCGCCATCCATTACCATCCTGTTGCAACTGCAACATGCCGCAACGGCTGTCGCACAGACGATTGACACGCCGGCGCGATGATCCGCAATGCACCGTACCGTCTTGCGGTGCCGGAAAGGTGATCGATCATGAATTCGCAGAGGGCAGCGGCCGCCGCACTGGCACTCGGACTGCTCGCGACCAGCAATGCGTGGGCGGACCGCGGCCATCGTCACGGTCATCGTCACGGACGCACCCACGTCGACATCGGCGTGGGCTTCGTCTTCGGGTCGGGCCATTACCGCCCCTGGTACGGCCCGTCGCCCTTCTACTACCCCCCGCCCTACTACTACGGTCCGGCCTACTATCCGCCGGTGGTGATCGAGCGCGCGCCGCCGGTCTATGTCGAACGCGATCCGCAGCCGGTCGCTCCGGCGCCGTCGATGTCGCCCCCACCGCCGCCGCCGAGCACCTGGTATTACTGCGCATCGGTCGACGGCTACTACCCCTACGTCACGGAATGCCCGGAAGGCTGGCAGAGCGTCGCTGCACAGCCGCCGCGATGAGGTGCGGGCGATGAACAGGCTTCAACGGGCAGCACTTGCTGCGCTGACCCTCACCCTGCTTGCCGGCTGCGCGACGACGCCCAGCGGTCCGAGCGTGATGGCACTGCCGGGCAGTGGAAAGAGCTTCGACCAGTTCCGTCACGACGATGCGCTGTGCCGCGAATACGCGCGCGAACAGACCGGCGGCACCGATGCCAGCGAAGCCGCCCGCGACGCCGGCGTGCGCAGCGCAGCGGTCGGTACCGCGGTCGGCGCCGCTGCAGGTGCGTTGATCGGAGGCCGTGAAGGTGCCGGCGTCGGCGCCGGTACAGGACTGCTGATGGGCGGCGCCATCGGCAGCGACGCGGCACAGAGTTCGGCCCGCGGCACGCAGCGCAGCTATGACCAGGCCTACATCCAGTGCATGTACGCGAAGGGGCAGCGCGTGCCGACCTCTGGCCGCTTCGCCGACCGCGGCACCGGCGCGTCAGCACCTGCGTCCGCGCCGGCATTGCCGGGACGGGCGAATGCGCCCTATCCGCCGCCTCCACCGGGGCATCAGCCGCCCGCCGCGTCGGCACCGCCCACTGCGGCGCAGTCCGGACGCGGCAACTGGTACTACTGCGCGTCGGCGCGCGAGTACTACCCCTATGTCAGAACCTGCCGGGAAGGATGGCAGGTGGTCGAAGCCAGTCCGCCGCCAGCGACGCGCTGACGGCGTTCAGGTGGCACGACGCTGCGTGCCCGCGATAACGAAAAAGGCCGGCTGAACGCCGGCCTTTTCACTGCGCGCGGAGGAATCTAACGACGGCATGTGGCAAAGCCGACCAGCGCCAGACCCGTCAGCATCAGTGCATCGGCTTCCGGCTCCGGCACGACGGCCACGACGCTGAAGCTCATTTCCGATGCCGAGTAGGCGCCGTCGCCGCCCATGGCGTCGATGCGCGCGTAGCGGGCGGCCACCGACGGGAAGTCGATAGTGGCCTGGTCTTCGGCGTCGCCGGCAAGGCGGGAGATGATTTCGCTGCCGAAATTGGATTGACCTTCGAAAGCGAGGTTGGCGAACAGCGTGTTCCAGTTCAGGCCGTCGGTCGACACCTGCACCGGGTAGAAGTCATTGTGATCGACGCCGAGCAGCACGTCGGGCAGCGTGTAGAGCTGGCCGAAATCGAGCGTGAAGGTGGCGCCGGATGCGCCGTCCTGGCCCGACCAGGATACGGCGTCGACGGTGTAGCGCGTCAGTTCGGGCGCCACGTAACCATCGGCGAGGATGGACAGGTCGACGCCGTCGATCGAGTAGATGCCGGTGGCACTCAGCCCATGGCGGGTTCGGGCGGCCGCACCAGCATGGCCACTGCCTGGGCCGCGATGCCTTCGCCACGACCGGTGTAGCCCAGCTTTTCCGAGGTCTTGCCCTTCACGTTCACGGCATGCGGCGGAATGCCGCAGTCGGCCGCGATATTGGCCACCATCTGCGCGGCGTGCGGCGTGATCTTCGGGCGCTCGCAGATGACGGTGGCGTCGATGTTGCCGATCAGCCAGCCTGTGCCGTGCACCTTCTTCACCGCCTCGCGCAGCAGCACCCGGCTGTCGGCGCCGGCGTAGGCGGCGTCGGTGTCCGGGAACAGGCGGCCGATGTCGCCCAGACCGGCGGCACCGAGCAGCGCGTCGGTGATTGCGTGCAGCAGCACGTCGGCATCGGAGTGACCGAGCAGGCCTTTTTCATGCGGAATGTCGACGCCGCCGATGATGCACCGGCGGCCCTCGACCAGCTTGTGCACGTCGAAGCCCTGGCCGATGCGGAAAGGCAGCGGCACTGCGCCGAGCAAGGGGTTCATGCGATGTTCTCCCGTGTCTGCAGGATCAGTTCGGCCAGCTTCATGTCTTCCGGCCAGGTCACTTTCAGATTGCTCGCACCGGCGGAAATCAGGCGCGGCTTCAGGCCAACGGCTTCGATCGCCGACGCTTCGTCGGTCACGTCGCTGCAGCGGTCGAGCGCGTCGTGCAGCGTGGCCAGCCGGAACATCTGCGGCGTCTGCGCCTGCCACATCGCGTCGCGCGGCACCGTCGCCTCGACGCGGTCGGTGGCGTCGGCACGCTTCAGCGTGTCGGCCACCTTCTGCGCCAACAGGCCGCCGACCACGTCGTCGGCCAGCGTGTCGATCAGGGTGTCCAGCATGGCCGCAGACAGGCAGGGGCGCGCCGCGTCATGCACCAGCACCCAGTCATCAGGCCGCGCCCAGCCGGCGATTTCCCACAGGCCGTTGCGCACCGACACGGCGCGGCTCGGCCCGCCGCAATGCACGGGCATCAGCTTGGGGCCGAGCGCCGACCAGTCGAAGCCCTGCCAGTAAAGGTCTTCCGGCGCCAGCACGACCACCACGCGGTCGATGCGCGGGTGAGCGCACAACGTAGCCAGCGCGTGGCGAATCAGCGGCTGACCGGCCAGCGGCAGATACTGCTTCGGCATCTGCGCGCCGAAACGGCTGCCGCTGCCAGCGGCCGGGACCAGAGCGATGTGGCGCGGCATGGCGAAATCAGGCCTGCAACCAGCGTGTGAGATCGCGCTTCATGTCTTCGACCGACTCCAGCCCGATGGCCAGGCGGATCAGGCTGTCCCGGATACCGGAGGCGTCGCGCGCTTCCTGCGAAATGCGGCCGTGCGTGGTCGTCGCCGGGTGGGTGATGGTGGTCTTGGTGTCGCCGAGGTTGGCGGTGATGGACAGCATGCGGGTAGCGTCGATCAGCTTCCACGCCACTTCGCGACCGCCCTTCACTTCGAAAGCCACCACCGCACCGCCGGTCTTCTGCTGGCGCATCGCGATCTCGTGCTGCGGGTGCGACGGCAGGCCCGGATAGAACACGCGTGCCACCCAGGGCTGCGCTTCCAGCCAGCGCGCCAGTTCGAGCGCGTTGGCCGACTGCGCCTGCATGCGGATGGAAAGCGTTTCCAGCCCCTTCAGAATGACCCAGGCGTTGAACGGCGACAGCGTCGGGCCGGCGGTGCGCAGGAAACGCAGCACCTCGTCCATTTCCGCCTTGCGGCCGCACACCGCGCCGCCGAGCACGCGGCCCTGACCGTCGAGGTACTTGGTGGCGGAGTGAATGACGATGTCGGCGCCGAGTTCGATCGGCTTCTGCAGCGCCGGCGAACAGAAGCAGTTGTCGACCGCCAGCAGCGCGCCCGCCGCGTGCGCGACCTCGGCCACCGCGGCGATGTCGATCACTTCGGTCAGCGGGTTGGACGGCGTCTCGATGAAGAAGAGCTTGGTGTTCGGCTGCACCGCGGCGCGATAGGCATCAATGTTCGTCGCCTCGACCAGCGTGGTGCTGACGCCGAACTTCTCGAAATAGGTCGCGAACAGCTGCTGGGTCGACCCGAAGATGCCACGCGAGGCGATGATGTGGTCGCCGCTTTTCAGCAGCGCCATCAGCGTCGACAGGATGGCCGACATGCCGGAACTGGTAGCGATGCAGGCTTCCGCGCCTTCGAGCGCGGCCAGGCGGTCCTGGAACATCGTGACCGTCGGGTTGGTGAAGCGGGCGTAGACATTGCCCGGCGCGTTGCCGGAAAAGCGGGCGGCGGCCTCGGCCGCCGTATCGAACACGAAGCTCGAGGTCAGGAACAGGGCTTCGCCGTGTTCGCCGAACTGGCTGCGCTCGATGCCGGCGCGCACGGCGACGGTTTCGGGGTCGTACTGCGCCGGATCGAAGGGCGCGCGGTCTGTGCTGCTCATGATGTGCTCCATCCGGCCTCGCGGCCGGTCATGCGGAAGTTCGAAAACAAAGCGCGAGGCGGAAACGGAGCACGCAAAAACAAAAAACCCGTTCCGCCTCGGAGGCAAAACGGGTTTCCGCAGATACGTTCGTTTCGCCGCTTTAGCCGTATTTGTCCGGGGCCGCCCTCTTTCGACGACGGTCCCGCGCGCCCGCAAGCTGGATTCAAATCGGCGCGTAGTCGGGACATTAGCGCCCGGCCGCTGCAGACGTCAAGCGCCTGCAGCCATCAGGCGTTCTCTTCGGATGCCACCAGGTTCAGGTCGAGCTGGCCGCCGTCCTCGTCGGTCTGCTTGGGCGCACCCTTGCGCTGGCTCTCGACGCCGTCGAGATAGGCCGCGGTCACGTCGCCGGTGATGTAGCAGCCGTCGAAGCAGGAGGTCTCGAACTGTTCGATCGACGGGTTGCAGGCGGTGATCGAGGCCTTGAGCATGTCCAGCGTCTGGTAGATCAGTTCGTCGGCGCCGATGGCCTCGCGGATTTCGTCGTCCGTGCGGTTGGACGCGATCAGTTCGTCGCGGGTCGGCATGTCGATGCCGTAGACGTTGGCGAACCGCACCGGGGGGGCGGCCGAAGCGAAGTACACCTTCTGCGCGCCGGCTTCGCGCGCCATCAGCACGATTTCCTGGCTGGTGGTGCCGCGCACGATGGAGTCATCGACCAGCAGCACGTTCTTGCCCTTGAATTCCTGGGTGATCGCATTGAGCTTCTGGCGCACCGACTTACGACGTACCGCCTGCCCCGGCATGATGAAGGTACGGCCGATGTAGCGGTTCTTCACGAAGCCTTCGCGGTAGGGCACGTTCAGCACGCGCGCCAGTTCCATCGCCGACGGGCGGCTGGAATCGGGAATCGGGATGACCGCGTCGATCTGCAGGTCGGCGTGATCGCGCTGGATCTTCTGCGCGAGGAACTCGCCCATCTTGACCCGCGACTCGTACACCGACACGCCGTCCATCAGCGAATCCGGGCGGGCCAGATAGACGTACTCGAACAGACAGGGTGCATAGTTCGGGCGCTCGGCGCACTGCTGCGTCCTGATCGTGCCCTCCGGCGAAATGAGCACTGCCTCGCCCGGCGCGATGTCGCGCAGCAGCTTGAAGCCCAGCGTGTCGAGAGCGACGCTTTCCGACGCCACCAACCATTCGGTGCCGTTCGCGGTTTCATGGTTTCCGATCACCAGCGGACGGATGCCGTAGGGGTCGCGGAAAGCCAGCAAACCGAAGCCGGCAATCATCGCCACCACCGCGTAGGCACCGCGGCAGCGACGATGCACGCCAGCAACGGCGCGGAAGATGGTTTCGTGGTCGAAGGTCGGGCGCTCGCGCAGCGCCTGCATCATTTCGTGCGCCAGCACGTTGAGCAGTACTTCCGAATCGCTGGTGGTATTGATGTGCCGCAGGTCGGTGCGGAACATGTCCAGCTTCAGCTCTTCCGAATTGGTCAGGTTGCCGTTGTGCGCCAGCATGATGCCAAACGGCGAATTCACGTAGAAGGGCTGCGCCTCGGCCGCGTTGTAGGCGGAACCGGCGGTCGGGTAGCGCACGTGGGCGATGCCCCAGTTGCCCTGCAGATTGCGCATGTTGCGCGTGCGGAAGGCATCGCGCACCAGGCCCGAACCCTTGTGCATGTGGAACTTCGGCCCCTGCGCGGTGGCGATGCCCGCCGCGTCCTGGCCTCGATGCTGCAGTACGAGCAGACCGTCGTACAGCAGCTGGTTAACGGGAGAGGTGGCTACGACGCCGAGTATTCCGCACATGATGGTCAGGCCTTAAAACGAATCTTTTTCGCCACGGATTCCGGCAGCCACGGCTTCAACGCGATGGCCGCCGTCTCGAGCGGTGGCGTCAGCGCGGCCGACTTCCACCAGGGCTGCTCCGGTGCCGGGGTGTAGGCCGCGCCGACGACGAGGAGCATCAGTATAAGTCCCGCGCGCGCAAGCCCGAACAGCCCGCCGAGCACACGGTCCGGAATGTCCAGACCGGTGGCATGAATCAGCGAGCGCATGAGCCAGCGCAACACGCCGCACAGTAACAGTATGGCTATGAAGGTGAGGGCAAAACCGGCGACTGCAAGCAGGCCGGGGTCGGAAATGAGACTGGTCAGCCACTGGGCGACGTCGCCGCCGAACTGACGGGCGGCGATGAAGGCGAGCACCCAGGCCGCCAGCGCGATCACTTCGCTCACCAGTCCGCGCATCAGCCCGATCGCCGTGGAGAAGACCACGATGCCGATCAGGCCGTAATCCAGAATCGTCATGGACGCGGCGCGATCATCGACCGCATGCCGGCCGCTTCGAGTTTGCGCTGCGCCGCCTCGGCAGCCGCGCGGCTGGAGAAGGGACCGACCTTGACGCGGGTACGCGTCTGGCCGTCGGCCAGTTTCACGTCCTCGGTAAAGCTGGCGAAGCCCAGTTCCTTGGCACGCGAGCGCAGCTTGGCCACATTGGCGGCGTCACTGAACACACCGAGCTGCAGCGCGAAGGACGTGCTCTGGCCGTCAAGCAAGGCGGCCGCGCGGGCGGCTTCGGTCGGCGTCGGTTCGGGCTTCGCCGCCGGTTTGACCGGCTCCGGCCGCACTTCCGGTTTGGGCGCGGGCTTGGCCGCTTCGGCCGGCGGCGGCTTCGGTGCTTCGGGCTTCACGGCCGGGGCCGCCGGGATCGGTTTCGGCGCTTCGGGGCGGCTGGCGGGCAGCGGCTCGGAATCGGGCGGTGCCGGCGGCGGTGCCGGTTCGGCCGTATCGGCATCGGGCTGTGCATCTCGCGCCGGCGACGCCAGCGGTGGTGCGGCGTCGCGCGGAGGGATGCGGACCGCGATGTCCTGCGCCGGCGGGCGCGGCTCGTGGTCCATCACGATGGGCAGCACGATGGCCGCGGTCAGCGCCAGCGCGATCGCGCCGAGAAGACGGCGGCGCGCACGCTTGCGAAGATCGGTCTGCAGATCTGAATCGGTGGAAGCCACTTCGGGGCGAGTCCTGCGGGTGGGGATCAGCCCTTGGCGGGCGGTGTGGCGGCGTCCGGCAGCGGCGGCCGCGGCGACTGCGCGTACTCGCGCATCACTTCGGCCACGGTCAGGAAGGATCCGAAAACCACGATTCTATCATCGCCCCCCACGCGCTCCCGGGTCGCCTGCCAGGCCTCGACCGGCGACGCAAAGCAATCGACCGAGCCGGCAATGCCGCGTTCCGCGATCATCGCTGCGATATCCGAGGCCGGCGTACCGCGCGGACCGCCCAGATCGCACAGCATCCAGTGATCGATGCGCCCCTTCAGGCGATCGAGCACGCCGGCGATGTCCTTGTCGCGCAACATGCCCATCACCGCCCAGGTTTCCGGGTAGAAACCCATGCTGGACAGGTTCTCGTTCAGCACCGACGCGGCGTGCGGGTTGTGCGCGACGTCGAAGATGACCGCCGGCCGTCCGGGCATGACCTGGAAGCGACCGGGCAGTTCGACGGTCGCCAGGCCGAGGCGGATGTCGCCGACAGTGACCGGCAGCCGGTCCGACATCGAATCGAGCGCAGTGATGACGGCAGACGCGTTCAGCAACTGGTTGGCACCGCGCAGCGCCGGATAGCCCAGACCGCCGCGCTTGACCAGACGGTCGGGATCACGCCGCCAGTAGCCCCATTGCTGACGGTCACCGCCAAAACCGAAGTCACGGCCGGAAATCTTCAGCACGGCGCCGATGGATTCGGCGTAGTCGATCACGGTCTGTGGCGGCACCGGGTCGCCGACGATGGCCGGGCGACCGGCGCGGAAGATGCCCGCCTTTTCGCGGCCGATCAGTTCGCGCGTGTCGCCCAGGTATTCCATGTGATCCAGGTCGACGCTGGTGACGATGGCGCAGTCGGCGTCGAAGGCATTGACCGCGTCCAATCGGCCGCCGAGACCGACTTCCATCACGATGGCGTCGAGATTGGCGCGCTCGAACACCTGCCAGGCGCCCAGCGTGCCGAACTCGAAATAGGTCAGCGCGATGTCGCCACGCGCGCGCTCGACTTCGGCGAAACCCTGGCACAGCGCTTCGTCACTGGCCGGCTCACCGTTGATGCGCACGCGCTCGTTGTAGGCCAGCAGGTGCGGCGAGGTATAGGTGCCGACGCGGTAGCCGGCACAACGCAGGATGCGCTCCAGCATGGCGCAGGTCGAACCTTTGCCGTTGGTACCACCGACGATGAACACAGGCACCGTCTGCACCACGCCGAGCGCCTTCTTGACGCTGAGCACGCGATCCAGTCCGAGCTGGATCACCTTCGGGTGCAGGCTTTCGAGATGCTGCAGCCACTCGGGCAGGGTCGAATACATGAATGGGCTGGGCAGGCCGGAATCTGGGCGGACGCGGATATTAGGCGAAGCCGGCTCAGCTCGCCAGCGCCGGCATGCGCTGCAGCGCAGCCAGCAGCCCGGCGATGCGGTCCGGCATCTCGCGCCGGTCGACGATCATGTCGACGGCACCCTTCTCCAGCAGGAATTCGGCGCGCTGGAAACCTTCCGGCAGCTTCTCGCGCACCGTCTGCTCGATCACGCGCGGACCGGCGAAACCGATCAGCGCGCCGGGCTCGGCGATCACCACGTCACCCATGAAGGCGAAGCTGGCGGACACACCGCCCATGGTCGGATCGGTCAGCACGGAAATGAAGGGCAGGCGGTTCTGCGACAGCTGGGTCAGCGCAGCCGTGGTCTTGGCCATCTGCATCAGCGAGAACAGCCCTTCCTGCATCCGTGCGCCGCCGCTGGCGGCGATGCAGATGAAGGGCAGGCGCTGTTCGACCGCCAGACGCACGCCACGGACGAAGCGCTCGCCAACGACCGAACCCATCGATCCGCCGAGGAATTCGAACTCGAAACACGCCACGACCACCGGCACCGTCTTGATGGCGCCCTGCATGACGACCAGCGCGTCACCTTCACCGGTGTCGTCGGCCGCCGCGTTCAGGCGGTCGGCGTAGCGCTTGCTGTCGCGGAACTTGAGCGGATCGACCGGCATGACTTCGTTGCCGATCTCGAACCGCCCCTCGCGATCGAGCAGGCCGTCGAGGCGCGCCCGCGCGCGCATGCGCGAGTGGTGGTTGCACTTCGGGCAGACGTTCTGGTTGGCCGCCAGGTCGGCGGTGTAGAGCACTGCCTCACAGGCGGGGCATTTCGACCACAGGCCCTCCGGCACCGACTTGCGACCGGCGGCCTCGCTGCGGTTGATCTTCGGGGGGAGAAGTTTCTGCAACCAGCTCATGCCGTGACCTCCTGGCTGTCCATCGCCTGACGGATGCTGCCGACCAGCGCCTTGACGCGCGGCAGCACCTGGTCTGCCGGGCTGCCTTCGATTTCCTCGATGATGCGGCTGCCGATGACGACACCGTCCGCCACCGCGGACAGGGCCTTCGCCGACGCACCGTCACGGATGCCGAAGCCGACGCCGACCGGCATACCGACCGACTTGCGGATGGCCGGGATGCGCTTGGCCACCTCGCTCACGTCGATATGGCCGGCGCCGGTTACGCCCTTCAGCGATACGTAATAGATGTAGCCGCTGCCGATCTCGCCCACCGCCTGGATGCGCTTCTCGGTCGAGGTCGGCGCAACCAGGAAGATCACGTCCAGACCCAGCGCACGTATCTTGGCGGCAAAGTCGTGCGACTCATCCGGCGGATAGTCGACCACCAGCACGCCGTCCGCACCTGCCTTCGCAGCCGCCTCGGCAAACGCATCCACACCCATCGCCTCGATCGGGTTCGCATACCCCATCAGCACCACCGGTGTGCTCGTGTCGGTGGTGCGGAACTCGGCCACTGCCGCGATCACGTTGCGCAGCGACACCTTCTTGAGCAGTGCTCGCTCGGAAGAGCGCTGGATGGTCGGGCCGTCGGCCATCGGGTCGGAGAACGGCACGCCGAGCTCGATGATGTCGGCGCCGGCATCGACCAGCGTGTGCATCAGCGGCACGGTCAGCGAAGGATCGGGATCACCCGCAGTGATGAAGGGAATCAGCGCCTTGCGGCCGGCCGATTCGAGTGCGGACAGGGTGGAAGCGATTCGGGACATGTATTGAAACCGCCGGCCGGACCGCTTGCGCGCCCCGACCGGCAACAGGTTGATCGGGAGCGCGTCAGAACTTGATGCCGGATTTCTCGGCCACGGTGTGCATGTCCTTGTCGCCACGACCGGACAGGTTCACCAGGATGGCGGCGTCCTTCGGCATCGTGGCGGCAAGCTTCATCGCGTAGGCGATCGCGTGCGACGATTCCAGCGCCGGAATGATGCCTTCGGTGCGGCACATGCGGTGGAAGGCTTCGAGCGCCTCGTCGTCGTTGATCGTCACGTACTCGGCGCGGCCGGTGTCCTTCAGCCATGCGTGCTCGGGGCCCACACCGGGGTAATCCAGACCGGCCGACACCGAGTGCGTTTCGATGATCTGGCCGTTCTCGTCCTGCAGCAGATAGGTGCGGTTGCCGTGCAGCACGCCCGGACGACCGGCGGTGAGCGACGCCGAGTGCTGGCCGCTGGCCAGACCATGGCCGCCCGCCTCGACGCCGATCAGGCGCACGTCCGGGTAGGGAATGTAGGGGTAGAAGATGCCCATCGCGTTGGAGCCACCGCCGACGCAGGCGATCACGGCGTCCGGTTGACGCTGGATCATTTCCGGCATCTGCCACAGGCACTCTTCGCCGATGATCTTCTGGAAGTCGCGCACCATCATCGGGTAGGGATGCGGGCCGGCGACGGTGCCGATGATGTAGAAGGTGTTGGCGACGTTGGTGACCCAGTCGCGCATCGCCTCGTTCAGCGCGTCTTTCAGCGTCTTGGAGCCGCATTCGACCGGCACCACGGTGGCACCCAGCAGCTTCATGCGGTAGACGTTGGCCGCCTGACGCTTCACGTCTTCGCTGCCCATATAGACCACGCACTCCATGCCCAGGCGGGCGGCGATGGTCGCGGTGGCAACGCCGTGCTGACCGGCGCCGGTTTCGGCGATCACGCGCGGCTTGCCCATGTGCTTGGCCACCATGGCCTGGCCGATCACGTTATTGATCTTGTGCGCGCCGGTGTGATTCAGGTCTTCGCGCTTGAGGTAGATCTGCGCGCCGCCGCAGTGGTCGGACAGGCGCCGGGCGTGATAGACCGGGCTCGGGCGTCCGACGTAGTGCTTCAGTTCGTATTCGTACTCGGCGCGGAAGGCCGGATCGTCCTTGAGCTTGTCGTACTCGACACGCAGTTCGTCGAGCGCGGCAATCAGGGTTTCGGCAACGAACACGCCACCGTAAGGACCGAAATGACCCAGAGCGTCCGGATAGTTGTAGGCCGAGGCAGATACCTCAGCCGGCAGATCTTGCTTCCCCATGCTCCACTCCTGATATGAACGCCGCCACTCTGGCCACGTCCTTGATGCCTTTGGCCGATTCCACGCCACTGCTCACATCGACCGCCGACGGTCGAATGTTGCGGACTGCCTCGGCCACGTTGTCCGGATCGAGACCGCCGGACAGGATGAGGGGCATCGGCAGCGACGGCGGGATAAGGCTCCAGTCGAAGCGCTTTCCCGAACCACCCCATGCTTCCGACCAGGCGTCGAGCAACAACGCCCGCGCGCCGCGGAAACGATCTGCGCATTCTAGCAAATCCGTTTCCGGCCTCACCCGGACCGCTTTGATCCAGGGCAGGCCGAAGCGTTCGCAGTATTCGGCACTTTCGTCACCGTGAAACTGCAGCAGATCGAGTGCGGCCTCGCGTGCCGCCTGCTCGACCGTGGCCGCGTCCTCATTGACGAACAGGCCCACGCGGGTGACGAAGGGCGGCACACGGCGCGCCAGTTCGGCCGCCCGCGCGACCGTCACCGCGCGCGGGCTCGGCGGGTAGAGCACGAAGCCGACGGCGTCCACGCCCAGCGCGAGCGCGCCATCGAGATCGGCTTCGCGGGTGAAACCGCACACCTTGATGCGAGTCCTGCGCACGTTGATTTCCCGTTGATTCAGTCAGACGGGCCGACCGGCGGCAGGCGGAAGAGGCCCTCTGCCGGCAGACCCCAGTGCGCATCGTAGCCGACACCGACCAGATAGAGGCCGGCGGCGGCAAAGGTTGGCGCGGCCAGCCGGCGGTCGCGCTGCGCCAGCAGCAAGGCCATCCAGTCCGGTTCGCGCCGGGCACAGCCGATCTCGACCAGCGCACCGACGATGTTGCGCACCATGTGGTGAAGGAAGGCATTGGCGCTCAGATCGAAGGTGATCCAGTCACCGCGGCGCCGGACATCGAGTGCCGTCATCGTGCGCACCGGGCTCTTCGCCTGGCACTCGGACGAACGGAAGGCGGAGAAGTCGTGTTCGCCGACCAGCACGGCAGCGGCCTCAGCCATGCGCGCCGCGTCGAGCGGGCGGTGGAACCAGCCAGCCAGCGAGGCGGCGATCGCCGGCCGCACCGGGTTGTTGTAGAGGCAGTAGCGGTAGCTGCGCGCATGCGCTGAAAAGCGCGCGTTGAAATCGTCGGCCACCGGCTGCGCCCAGCGCACCGCGACGCCCTTCGGCAGCAGCGCATTGCAGCCGCGCACCCAGGCGGTGTCAGGCCGCTCGACGGCGGCATCGAAATGCACGACCTGGGCCGTCGCGTGGACGCCGGTGTCGGTGCGGCCGGAGGCCTGCACGCGCACCGGGTGGGCGGCGATGGCACCAAGTGCCGCCTCCAGCGCGTCCTGCACGGTCGGCCCGACCGGCTGCGACTGCCAGCCGCGAAAGCCGGCGCCGTCGTACTCGACCCCGAGTGCAATCCTCATCGGCTCACCCCAGCTTCACCCAGGTGACGCAGACAGCGAGCGCCAGCGCAATCGCCAGCGCGTCGGCCGCACGCAGCGGCGCACAGGGCTCGACCGGCAGCGGCGCCCGTTCGGCGTCCGGCGGATGCAGCCAGCTGCGCCACGCGCCGCGCGCCGGCGGCTGTTCCAGATCGCGCAACACCAGTTGCAGGCGCAGCGCAAAGGTATCCGGCCCCGGGCGTTCGGACGACAGCGGGTGCAGCAGCCGGTGCATCGCACCGGCCAGTTGCGGCAGCGTCATGCGGTCGAGCAGCACGGCCACGCAGGCGGCCATCGCCGCCAGATGCAGCGCGGCATGCGCAGCGGCGCGAAGACCTTCGATGGTCGGCCCGGCGGTGAAGTCGTCGATCAGCAGACGCCCGGGCGTGCCGAGCGAAAAGGTGATGGCAATGGCGAGGAACAGCCAGCGCAGGCGACGAAGCAAGTGCAGCGCACGGCGCGGCGCGAGCAGGCTCGCCGCCAGCAGGCTGCACGCCACCCAGATCCCGTGACGGGGCGATGCGGCACCTTGCCCGGCCAGCAGCCACACCAGCCAGATGGCGAGCAGCGTGGCACCGTGCAGCGACAGGAATTTCGCCGCCGGAACGCGCAGCGGCATCGGAGGCCTTTGCATGGACACCGTCGATGAAGAGAGGGCGCCGAGCATACCGCGCCCGGCGGCGGCTGCGCATCAGCGTCAGCGGCGCCGCACGTGCATCAAACGAAAAAGCCGGCACGAGGCCGGCTTTCCGCGACGAAAGGCCGGCGGAACGCAGCGCGTCCCGGCCTGGCCGTCCGGATCAGGCGAGGCGGCCGAGCATGTCGTTGGCCTGCGCCTGCTGTTCGGCCGTGCCTTCGCGCACGACCTCCTGCAGCAATTCACGCGCACCTTCCTTGTCACCCATCTCTTCGTAGGCGCGCGCCAGTTCGAGTTTGGTTTCGGCTTCCTCGGCCGCGGTCTGCGGCGGCTCCTCGCCGCCCAGCATGTCTTCCGGATTGATCACCGTCGACACCGCCGACGGCGGCAGCTCGTCAGCCGGCGGCGCCGCTTCGGCCAGGGCCTTGCCGACGTCACCCACCACGTCGGTCGCGAGCGTGGACGGGTCGGAGCCGAGGTCGAGATTGATGTCCGACAGGTCGATCACCGGCTCGGCGGACTGAGCCGGAACCGGCGCGTCGGCCGCGTCGAAGTTGAAATCGATCAGGTTGCCGATGTCGGTGCGTTCGAGATCGACCACCGCTGCGGCGTCCTCACCCCCCTCTGCCGTCGGTTCGCTCGGCAGGGACAGATCGAGATCGAAGGCGGGTGCGTCCTTCTGGGCCAGCGTCTCTGCGGTATCGGCAACGTTCTTCTCCAGCACCAGCGTGCTTACGTCCTCGCCTTCCGGCTTGTCCGCCGTGAAGTCGAGACCGAGATCGAAGTCCAGCGACGATTCGCCTTCGGATTCCTCACCCGGCTTGGTCAGCGTGGTCGCCACGCCGACGGTCGGCGACTGCGGTGCAGCCTCCGCCGGCGGCACGTCGAGATCGAAGTCGAGACCGGCATCGGCCGGCGATGCCGGCACATCGACATCGAGATCCGTCAGCACTGGCGGCGCATCCAGCGCCACGGTTGCCTGATTATCGTCCGGTGCATCGCCCGAAACCAGCTGGCCTATGTCGCCCGGCAGCGTCCAGGTATCGCGCATCTTGTCGGCACCGGCGACGACCACCGTTGCGGCCATCGCCGCCTGTGCGTCGCTGTCCGGCTCGGCTTCCGGCGAACCGCCATAGAGCGGATTCGTCGGGTCGACCGCACGACCCATCTGCGCGGCCTTCTCCCAGTCGGCGCCCTTGCCGCCGGTCTGTGCGTACAGCTCGGTGGCCAGCGTTTCGAACTGCTTAACCGATTTGCGCTGCGCGTAGATCTCGAGCAGCTTCAGATGAATGGCGTGCCGGCTGGGCTCGCTCTTCAATGCTTCGAGCAGGATTTCCTCGGCCTGGGCGTCGCGGCCATAGGCCATATAGACGTCCGCCTCGGCAACCGGATCGACACCCTCGTCAGCGTCGATTGACGACAGCGAGGACTGGCTGAAATCGGTCTGGATGGAACTGGCGCTGGTATCGACGCTCTGTCCACCACCGGTCGCGCCGATGATGGAGGTCGACGCCGGCACCGCTTCCATGCCGGCCGTGGTCGACGGCGGCGACACATCGGGCGCGGGCGCCTTCGCCTTGTACTTGCGATAGCCGAGATAGCCAAGCAGCAGTACGAGGATGCCACCCAGGCCGGCGAGCGTACCCGGATCGGACAGCAGCCCGGGTTCCTCGATCGCTGCTTCGGGTTCTTCGTCGGTCGCCGCCGGCGGTGCGGCCGGCGCTTCCTTCGGCGCCTCGGCAGCGGGAGCCGGGGTCGGAGCCGGCTCGGCCTTCGGCGCCTCAGCGGCGGGCTTCTCGTCCGCCAGCGCGATCAGGTCGGGAACCGGCTTGTCCCCCGCCTTCTCAGCGGGCGCTTCCGGCTTCTTGCTGTCGGCGCCGGCAATCAGGTCGGGCACCGGCTTCTCTTCCGCCTTGGGCGCTGGCGCAGGTGCGGGCGCCGGCGCGGCTGCAGGCGGCGTCGCAGCCTTCTGCTGCGCTTCGGCCATCGGCGTGCTCTTCAGCTCCACCATCTTCTGCAATTCACGAACGTTGCGCTCGAGGTCGGCCAGACGGCTGTTGGCGTCCTTCAGCGCACGGTCCTTGGCGACCACTTCCTCTTCGAGCGCGCTGATCTTGCCGGACTCGGCAGCGGACTTCGACACCCGCACCTGATCGGAGGCGGCAGCGGCGGCCGGCGCCTTGTCTTCGACACGCGCCTCGATCTTGCCGCCGGAACTGCGGCCACCGGCATCGGCGGCCGACGACGGGGTCGCGACGCTGCCGGCCAGGCGAGCGCGGTAGGCGGCGAAATCGGCGGTCTGGGCGGCGACGATGCTGCGCGCCTCCTGCGGCGACACGGCTTCGACGGCCGACTGATCGGGAATGCTGAGGATGCGGCCAGCGCGCAGACGGTTCATGTTGCCGCCGTCGAATGCGTCCGGATTGGCGCGCACCAGCGCAACCAGCATCTGGTCGAGACTGACGCCGGACGGTGCGTTCTCGGTGGCGATACGGCGCAGCGTGTCGCCGCGGCGCACTTCGTACGTGCCATCGGCCGCCGGTGCGCGGGTCGGTGCAGCGGCCGGCGCAGCAGCAACGGCCCTCGAAGCGCTGCTGCCCGGTACGGCCACCGGTTCGACCGGCGCCGGGCGCGGCATGTCGGCTGGATCGAGCAGGAAGGTGTACTCGCGGACGAGTCGACCGGAGGCCCAGTTCAACTCGATCAGCATGTCGAGATAGGGTTCGTTGACCACGCGGTCGCTGGTCACCACCAGCACCGGGCGGCCGCCGCGCTTATCGACAGCGATCCTGACACCGGTGAGGCTGGACGCGAACTCGACGCCGGCCTGCTTGAAGGCGCTCGGCGAGGCGAGTTTGGCGGACATCGAGGAAAGTTCGTCTGCGTTGGCGGCGAGTTCGACTTCGGCGCGCAGCGGCTGGCCGATTGCAGACTGGACGGTGAGTTTGCCGAGACCGGCTGCCCCGACGGACAGCGGCAACGCCGACAGCAGCGCGGTCAGCAGGCGGATCGAATGTTTTTTATCGCTATGACGCACCGCGTTTTCCTCGCGCGCTAAAACCCAAATCTCAAAATAACATCATGGTCTTAGCCCTGCAAGCTAAACAGTCGCTTTATGTTGCGAAACTGTCTGTTACGACACGCTGCTTGCGGTGAAGCAGCGTGTCGGGTGCTACGTCAGGCTTCGACCAGGATACGCAGCATGCGGCGCAGCGGTTCCGCCGCCCCCCACAGCAGCTGGTCGCCGCAGGTGAAGGCTCCGAGATAGTCCGGCCCCATGTTGAGCTTGCGTACGCGACCGACCGGAATGGTCAGCGAACCGCTGACCGCTGCCGGCGTCAGGTCGCGCATGCTGTCCTCGCGATGGTTGGGCACGAACTTCACCCAGGCGTTGGCTTCGCGGATCATGCTTTCGATCTCGTCCAACGGCACATCGCGCTTCAACTTGATGGTCAGCGCCTGCGAATGGCAGCGCATCGCGCCAACACGGACACAGATGCCGTCGATCGGCGTGAGATCGGCACCGCTGCGGCCAAGGATCTTGTTGGTTTCTGCCTGACCCTTCCACTCTTCCTTGCTCTGCCCGCCGTCCAGTTCCTTGTCGATATATGGGATCAGCGAGCCGGCCAGCGGCACCCCGAACTGGGCCTTCGGGAAATCGGCGCTGCGCAGACTGTCGGTGACTGCGCGGTCGATGTCGAGAATGGCCGAGGCGTTGTCCTTCAGCATCGGTGCCGCCACGTTGTGCAAGGTGCCCATCTGGCTCAGCAGTTCGCGCATGTTCTGCGCACCGGCGCCCGACGCCGCCTGATAGGTCATGGCGCTCATCCACTCGACCAGACCGGCCGAGAACAGCGCGCCGACGCCCATCAGCATCAGGCTGACCGTGCAGTTGCCGCCGATGTAGTCCTTCACGCCGCGCGCCAGACCGTCCTTGATCACGCCCATGTTGACCGGGTCGAGGATGATGATGGCGTCGTCCTTCATGCGCAGCGCGGAGGCGGCGTCGATCCAGTAGCCCTTCCAGCCGGCGGCGCGCAGCTTCGGATACACCTCGTTGGTGTAGTCGCCGCCCTGGCAGGTGATGATGGCGTCCATCTTCGCCAGCTGGGTGACGTCGGTCCCATCCAGCAGCGGCGCACTGCCCTGCCCCACGTCCGGGCCGGCGGCGCCGACGCTGGATGTCGTGAAGAACACCGGTTCGACCAGCGCGAAATCGTTTTCCTCGCGCATGCGCTGCATGAGCACCGAGCCCACCATGCCGCGCCAACCCACCATACCGAGCTTCAACATGTCCGTTTCCTTGTCCGTCCGTTACAGGGCCGCGAGTACGGCGTCGCCCATCTGCTTCGTTCCGACCCGGGTCGTGCCCGGTTCGAAGATGTCGCCGGTGCGGTAGCCCTGGGCCAGCACCTTGCGTACCGCGTTCTCGATGCGCACGGCCGACGCTTCGTCGCCGAAGCTGTAGCGCAGCATCATCGCCGCCGACAGGATGGTGGCCAGCGGATTGGCCACGCCCTGGCCGGCGATGTCCGGCGCCGAACCGTGACTGGGCTCATACAGGCCCTTGTTGTTGGCGTCGAGCGAGGCCGACGGCAGCATGCCGATGGACCCGGTGAGCATCGATGCCTCGTCCGACAGGATGTCGCCGAACATGTTGCCGGTCACCACCACGTCGAACTGCTTGGGCGCCTTAACCAGCTGCATCGCCGCGTTGTCGACCAGCATGTGGCTCAGTTCGACGTCCGGATAGTCCTTGGCCATGTCCGAAATGACTTCGCGCCACAGCTGGGTGCACTCGAGCACATTCATCTTGTCGACTGAACAGAGCTTCTTGCCACGCTTGCGCGCCGCCTCGAAGGCGACGCGGCCGATGCGGCGGATCTCTTCTTCAGCGTAGATCATGGTGTTCCAGCCGACGCGCTGTTCGCCCCACGGGGTGTCACGCACTTCGATGCCGCGTGGCTGGCCGAAGTAGATGTCACCGGTCAGTTCGCGCACGATCAGGATGTCCAGGCCGGACACGATTTCCGGCTTCAGCGACGAGGCGTTGGCCAGTTCCGGATACAGGATGGCCGGGCGCAGATTGGCGAACACGCCCAGTTCGGCACGGATGCGCAGCAGGCCGCGCTCGGGGCGCTGTTCGCGCGGAAGCGTGTCCCACTTCGGGCCGCCGACCGCGCCGAGCAGGATGGCGTCGGCTTCGCGCGCCAGCTTCGAGGTCGCGTCCGGATAAGGGTCGCCGGTGGCGTCCACTGCGCCGCCGCCGAGCAGCGCGTGCTCGAATTCGATCTTCAGGCCGTCACTGCGCAGGGCCTCCAGCACGCGCAGCGCTTCGGCGGTGATTTCGGGACCGATGCCGTCGCCGGCGAGAACACAGACTTTCACGGATTGCTCCAGTAGGAATCAGGCAAACAGCCAGGGCTGTTCGATGCGGCGACGCGCTTCGAACTCGCGGATCTTGTCGGCCTGACGCAGGGTCAGGCCGATGTCGTCGAAACCGTTGATCAGGCAGTACTTGCGGAAGGCATCGACGTCGAACTTGATGGCGTGGCCATCCGGGCGCACCACCACCTGCTTGTCGAGGTCGATGTGCAGGCGGTAGCCCGGCGTGCCGGCGCACTGCAGGAACAGCTGCTCGACTTCTCTCTCCGGCAGGCGGATCGGCAGCAGGCCGTTCTTGAAGCAGTTGCTGTAGAAGATGTCGGCGAAGGTGGTGCCGATGATCGCGCGAAAGCCGTAGTCCTCAATCGCCCACGGCGCGTGCTCGCGCGACGAGCCGCAGCCGAAGTTCTCGCGCACCAGCAGCACGCTGGCACCCTGGAAGCGCGGCTGGTTCAGCACGAAGTCCGGATTCAGCGGACGCTTCGAGTGGTCCTGACCCGGCTCGCCGACATCGAGGTAGCGCCATTCGTCGAACAGCGTCGGGCCGAAGCCCGAACGCTTGATCGACTTCAGGTACTGCTTCGGAATGATGGCGTCGGTATCGACGTTGGCGCGGTCCAGCGGCGCGACCAGGCCGTCAAGAGTGGTGAATGCTTTCATGACTGTCCTTGTTTCGCCGCTTACTTCGCGGACTTCTCGATGGCCTCGCCACCCTTCTTGATGTCCTTGCCGATGCCTTCGACGGTATTGCAGCCGGCCAGCATCAGGGTCATCGCGCTCAGGATCACGGCAATCAGCTTCATGTTCTGCTTTTCCTCGATCAGACAGTCATTCAGACAATTTCACGGACATCGGCGAAACGACCGGCGATCGCCGCCGCCGCTGCCATCTGCGGGCTGACCAGATGCGTGCGCCCGCCGGCCCCCTGGCGACCTTCGAAATTGCGGTTCGAGGTCGACGCGCAACGCTCGCCCGGCTCCAGCCGGTCGGCGTTCATCGCCAGGCACATTGAACAGCCCGGCTCGCGCCATTCGAAACCGGCCGCCTTGAACACCTTGTCCAGCCCTTCTGCCTCGGCCTGCGCCTTGACCAGACCGGAACCCGGCACCACCAGCGCCAGCTTCACGTTGTCGGCGACGCGGCGGCCGTCGACCACGCGGGCTGCGGCGCGCAGATCCTCGATGCGCGAATTGGTACAGGAGCCGATGAACACCTTGTCGATGCGGATCTGGTCGATCGGCGTACGCGGCGTGAGACCCATGTACTGCAGCGCGCGGGCCACGCCCTCGCGCTTGACCGGGTCGGCGAAATCTTCCGGCGCCGGCACCTGGCCGCGCACGTCGGTCACCATCTCCGGCGATGTGCCCCAGGTCACCTGCGGCAGGATCTTTCGGGCGTCGATGTCGACCACGCGGTCGAACTGCGCGCCCTCGTCAGATTTCAGCGTGCGCCAGTACTCGACGGCACGGTCCCACTGCTCTGCGCGTGGCGAGAACGGCCGGCCACGGAGGTAGTCGATGGTGGTGTCGTCGACCGCCACCATGCCGGCGCGGGCACCGCCCTCGATCGCCATATTGCACAGCGTCATGCGGCCTTCCATCGACAGGCCGCGGATGGCCGAGCCACCGAACTCGATCGCGTAGCCAGTGCCACCGGCCGTGCCGATGACGCCGATGAAGTAGAGCGCGATGTCCTTGGCGCTGACACCCTTGCCCAGTTCGCCCTCGACGCGGATGAGCATGGACTTCGACTTCTTCTGCAGCAGGCACTGCGTCGCCATGACGTGCTCGACTTCCGACGTGCCAATGCCGTGCGCGAGGCAGCCAAAGGCGCCGTGGGTCGAGGTATGCGAATCGCCGCAGACCACGGTCATTCCGGGCAGCGTGGCACCGTTCTCCGGGCCGATCACATGCACGATGCCCTGGCGCTTGTCGCGGAAGGGAAAATAGGCCAAGGCGCCGAAGGCGCGGATGTTGTCGTCCAGCGTTTCGACCTGGGCACGCGAGGTCGGGTCGGCAATGCCCTGCTCCGAACGGTCGGTCGGCACATTGTGGTCGGCGGTGGCGACGATGGAATCGACGCGCCAGGGCTTGCGATTGGCCAGTCGCAGACCTTCGAAGGCCTGCGGGCTGGTGACTTCATGCACCAGGTGACGGTCGATGTAGAGCAGTGCGGTACCGTCATCCTCGGTATGCACCACGTGACTGGACCACAGCTTGTCGTAAAGCGTTTGCGCCATTGCAACGATTCCGGCTGATCAGCGAAACCAGGGATTATAACCTTGCGGCGCAGCATTCAGCCGGCAGCGATCAGCCGCTCCTGACCACTTCACCCGGTGGCCACATGCGCGCCAGCAGCAGACATCCGGCCAGCGCGAACACTGAACTGAGCACGAAGGCCCAACCGCCGCCGAGCGGCGCCCACATCCAGCCACTGATCAACCCGCCGACCATGCCGCCGGCGCCGAAGGACACGCTGCCGTAGAGCGCCTGCGCCCGCCCCTGCTGGCGGGCGTCGAACCACTGGTTCAGCGCAGCCACCGAACTGGCGTGAAAGGCGCCGAAGGTCAGACCGTGCAGCAGCTGGGCCGCCAGCAGCCAGGGAAGAGAATCGACCAGCCAACCGATCATCGAGAAGCGCAGCACGGCAGCGGCCAGAGCCGCCAGCAGCATGGCGCGCAACGTGAAGCGGCGCATCAGCGAGGGCATCCACAGGAAAACGGCGATCTCGGCCAGTACGCCCAGCGTCCACAGGGCGCCGATCAGGCTCTTGCTGTAACCGTGCTCGTCGAGATGGATGGAATAGAAGACATACAGCGCGCCGTGCGCACAGCTCATGAAGAAGGCGGCGCCGAACAGGCCCGCCACCGGGCGGCGACGCAGGATGTCGCGCAGGCCCTCGGTGGCGCGCGGACGGTCGGCGTGTTCCGGCGCCTCAGGCAAACTGAAGGCGAACAGGCAGATGCCGCCCAGTATCAGGCTGCAGGCCCAAAGCACGGCGCGCAGCCCGGTACGGTCCAGCATTTCACCCAGCGCCAGCACGGTGATGACGAAGCCGATCGAGCCCCATACGCGGATGGCGCCGTAGCGGGCCACCTTCGACTTCAGGTGCTCCAGCGTCAGCGCCTCGACCAGCGGCAGCGACGCGCTCCAGAAGAAGGACATCAGCGCCATCGCCACGAACACGCCAATGAACTGTTCGGTACTGAAGAAAATGAGGAAACCGACCAGGCTGGCCGCACCGGCACCACGGATGATGGGCGTACGCGCACCGATGCGATCGGCCAGCCAGCCCCACATGCCGGGCGCGACGATGCGCATCACCTGCATCAGCGACATGACGATGGCAATGTCGGCGGCGGAGAAGCCGATCGAGGACAGGTAGAGCCCGAAGTACGGGGAAAACGCGCCGACGAAGGCGAAATAGAAGAGGTAGTAGGCGGACAGTCGCCAGTAGGGGAGCGGCATCGGGCGAAGTGTACCGCAGCCGGCAGCGCGGCCGGCGGCGATTCAGCGCGTGCCGTGGCGCAGCTGTATCACCCCTTCGCCGATGCGCTGCGCGACCAGTTCGGACTGTATGCCCTCGCTGTAGCTGACGATGTCGTAGCCGGCGTAGCCGCCAGCGCGCGCCAGCTGTTCGGCACGCCGGCGGAACACCATGCGCGCCTCGCCCTCGCCGCCCGGCCGCGTGCGCATCTTCTTCATGCCGAGGTAGTAGGTGTCCTCGGACAGCTGCGCCTCCTCGATGGTCCAGTTCGGCGCCATCGGATCGAGCACGACGTAGGCGAGATAGGCAGCACCGGCGAAGTAGATGAGCTTTTCCGGCGTCGTCGTGTAGCCCGGCGTCAAGCGCAGCTTGGTATCCGGAATGACGGAACTGGTCGCACTTGGCAACGAGCGATCGAGCGACGAACAGGCCGCCGCCAGCGTGGCGGCAAGCAAGGCTGCGGACAGGCGTGCCGTCATGATCAGGCTCCGATGAAGTTGAAGAGCGACAGGCCGGACACTTTAAGGAAGGACTGCTGGGCCGCCTGCAGATACGCCTGCTGCTGCGTGAGCTTGCTCAGCGCCTCGGTGTAGTTCAGGTCGCGCAGGTTCGACAGCGAGGACTCGAACTGCAGATTCACCTCCTCGCCGAGCGAATCGAGCGCCGCGAGTTCGGAGCTCCGGGCGCCGATGCGCGCGCGCGCGGTCAGCAGGTTGTCGGTCGACTGATCAATGTTCGAGATCGCCGAGCCGATCGCATTGCTCACCTTGGCCAGCGCATTCGCGTCGCCGGACGCGGGTTGCTCGAGCGCGAGGATCACGTCGCCGATGGTTTCGAACACGCTCTGCGAAGTGCTGATCTCCAGGGACACGCGATCACCGTCGGCCGGCGCACCGGTCATCGAGAAGCGAGCGCCGAAATTGAAGGGCGGCTCGGAACCGCCGTTCGAACGCAAGTTGATCACGTCGCCCGGCAGGAAGGTCCGCGGCAGCGGCGCGCCGCCCGGTGCGGCGCCGGTCAGCAGCGAATTGCCGCTCGCGTTGTCGATGATGTCGTAGGTGGTCGTGCCGCCGGACACCGCGAATACGACCTCGAAGTCGCCCGAATTGGCCGGATCGTTCCACGCGCTCATGTCGGTGACGCTGCCGGCGTCGAGCACGGCGGTGCCGCGGTTCGCCGGGTCCGGCGTCAGCGAGAAATTGCCGTTGCCCGAGGGCACGCGCATGAACACGTTGGCGCCGGAATCGCTGATTGCCAGACGGCGATTGCTGCCCACCTGCGCCTCGCGCTGACCATCGTCGCCGGCGTAGCTAACACCGGCCTCGACACTGCCGGAGAAGGGCTGGGTCGTGCTCTTGTAGCCGCTGAACAGATAGTCGCCGAACGCATCGCGCGAATTCGCGATACCCATCACTTCGGAGAACATCGCGCGGATGTCGGTGGCAATCGCCTTGCGGTCGGAATCAGCCAGCGCCGCGCTGCGCGACTGGATCAGGCGCTCGCGTATGGTCGCCAGGATGTCGCCGGCCGTGGCGATCTGCGATTCGGCAAAGCCGAGCGCACTGGTGGCGTCACGACGGTTGATCGCGAACTGGTCGTTCATCGACTTCGATTGCTCGACTTCGAGCGCACGCGCCGACGCCACGGGATCGTCAGAGGGCGCCAGCACGCGGCGACCGGTCGACAACTGCTGCTGCAGCCTGAACAGGTCGCCGCTCTGACGCACGAGCCCCGATGTGCCGGTCTCATAGATGGTATTGGTCGAAACACGCATTACAACTCTCCTCAGCCGCCCAGCTGCAGCACGGTATCGAACAGCCGACTGGCGATCTCAATCATCTTGCCGGACGCCTGGTATGCCTGTTGATAACGGAGCAGATTGGCCGCTTCTTCATCGAGATTGACGCCCGACAGCGACTGCTGCGACTCGGTGACACGCGACAGCAGCACGTCCTGTGCCTTCTGGTTCACCTGGATTTCGCGTGCCTGCGAACCGATCTCGGCCACCATCTGCGCGTAAGCCCCCTGGAAACCGGTGGTGCCGCCGGCCAGCGTGTCCGCATCCTGCAGCGCGGCCAGCGCCAGCAGGTTGCGGTTGTCGCCCTGACCGCTGGCATTGGCCTGGATGGTGAAGGTGTCACCGTCGCGCGGAATTCCCGACAGCTGGAAGGTGAAGCCGCCCTGTCCGGCAAAGGTGAAGCTGGCGCCGGCCGAATCGGTGGCCGGGTTGTAGGCGATGGTGCCGCCCGGCCCGCCGGTCACGTTGAACACATTGGTCGCGGCGTCGAAGGTCAGCGTGATCGGGCCGCCCAACGGCAGGCCGGTGGTCGAGGTGACGGTACCGGCACTGATGCTGCCGGAGCCGGAATTGTTCAGGCTGGCCGCAGTGCTGATCGGCATCGCCACCGCCAGCATGCGCGGGTCCGACAGCAGCGTGCGGATGTCCGAGGCGCCGTTGCGCGTCGGCTGGATCAGGAAGCTGTCGCCGGCAGCCAGCGTGGTGGCGCCCGAATCCAGCGTGAAGCCCTGCGGGCTGCCGGCAGGCGGCAGACCGCCCAGGGTCGCCGCAGTCCAGCTCACATTGTCGGACAGGCGGGTGAGCGTGTAGTTGGCGCCGTCGTAGCGCAGACGGTAGTCGCTGGTGGTCAGTTCGGACGAATCGTTGATCGTCACGTTGACCTGCGCCGCAGCGACCGTGTCGTTGGTGCTTGCCGGCAGCGCGCTGCCCGACAGGGTATTGAAGAAGGCGGTGCCGAGCGCGCCATTGAGATCCTGACCGAGCAGGTGTTGCGCATTGAACTGCTCCGCCATGCCGATGGCGACCCGGCCGAGCGCGTTCTGCGCCTCGTCCAGCGTTTCGCGGCGGAAGGCCAGCAGGCCGCCGAGCTTGCCGCCGCTGAGCGCGGATTCCTGCATGCGCAGCACGGTGCCGCCGGGGGCCGTGTAGGTGACTTCGGTACGGCTGGCGTCCTCGACCGACGGTCCGGCGGTCAGCAGGAAGGCGCTGCCACCGACGACGACGGGCTGACCGTTGCCGATGAATAGATTGATCGAGCCATCGCTCTGCTGCAGCTGGGTCACACGCACCAGGTCGTTCAGCTGGCTGATCAGCCGCTCGCGCATGTCGAGCATGTCGTTGGCCAGACGGGTCGGACCGGTGCTCGCCTCGGCCACGGCAATCTGGTTGTTGTAGCGGGCGATCTGCGTCGCGAGCTGATTGATTTCCTCGACCGTGCCGGAGATTTCGCCATTGAGACCGGTACGGACCTCGTCCAGCCGCAGATCGAGCGCATTGAAGCGCGCGGTCATGGCCTGTGCAGCCGAAATGACCGACTGCCGGGCGGCGAGCGAGGTGGGCGAGGCAGTCACGCTCTGCAGCGCGTCGAAGAAGCCAGACATCGCCGGCGACATGCCGGCGTCGGCGTCGGCAAGCAGGTTGTCGAGGGCGCCGATCTGGTCGGCGTAGGCGTTGTACTCGGCGCTCTGCGTACGCGCCTCCATCACCTGGGCCGTCAGGAACTGGCTGTAGATACGGCGCACGGTCTCGATCCGTGCGCCCTGGCCGAAGAAGCCGGCGCCGGTCTGCTGCGGATCGTTGGTGCCGAAGATGACTTCCTGCCGGGTGTAGCCGGTGGTCGCCGCATTCGAAATGTTGTGACCGGTCGTGACCAGCGCGGCCTGTGCCGCATTCAGTCCGGAGATGCCGATGCTGTAGAGCTGCGTTCCCATGATGTGCCGTCTCGTCAGAGTGCTTGGGACACGTCAAAGCAAGAGCTTTGCCAGCTCCGTTTTATGGGCGTCACACTGGGCTGGAACAATGTCGGGGATGGTCACTCCCGCTCATCGCATATCGGCCACGGACGTGGCTTTCAAGACATCGGCCGGACGCGCCGAGGTGGTCCGGCGGGCACACCGGCTGACACCGCTCGAACGCGCGGTGCTGATAGTCGCCGACGGGCGGCAGGATTTTGCCGGCCTGCTTGCCGCTCTCGGCCGGGCGGCCAGCGGCGACACGGATGCGGCGGCCGCGTTGACCAGGCTGATCGAACTCGGACTGCTCGACATCGAGCGCCCGGCGCCGGTCGCCTCCACCGGGCGGAAGTCGCTGGCGCTGGCCCGCCTCTACCTGATCGAAAGTGTGGAGCGCGCCTTGCGCGGACAGACCGACGCGCTGAAGCCGCTGTTGCGCGACGCCACCGACGAGGCGGGCGTGCGCCGTGCGTTGCTGGCCTGCGAGAAGGCGCTTCTGGATGCGGGTGCGGCCCGGCAGGCCAGCCTGATCCGTGCGCGCTGTCTGGAGCTGCTGCCGTGAGCGGCGGGCCGGCGCTACCGCCCCGCCCGCAGGATCAGCCCGACAAGGCGGCGCGCAGCAACGGGCCCTTGATGATGCGTTCGAGCTTGTCGGCGTAAGCCGGGTCGGTGGCGTAACCCGCCTGCTGCAGGCCGCGGGCGAAACTGCCGGCGTCCTGCGCACCGAGCACGCGGGCGTAGCGCGGCTGGTTCTGCAACAGACGGGCGTAGTCGGCGAAGCTTTCTTCGTAGGAGCCGTAACTGCGGAAGGCATCCGTCTGTTTGGTCCAGCGGCCGTCGATGAACTCGCTGGCCGAAACGGTGACGGTCTGCCCCTGCCAGCTGCTGCCGGCCTTGATATTGAAAAGGTTGTGGCTGGGCGTACCGTCGGCCGACGTCAGTTCGGCTCGGCCCCAGCCGGTTTCGAGCGCGGCCTGGGCAACCAGGAACTGCGCCGGAATGCCAGTCGCACGACTGGCCGACAGCGCGGCCGGCCATACCCGCTCGACGAAGGCACGCGCGTGCTCCGGCACATCGCGCGTCCTGACCGGCGCAAGTTCGGCCAATGCCGCTTCGAGGTCGGCGGCAGCGGCTGCTTCACCCGGCTGCAGACTCTGCCGCAGGGCGGCAGAGCTTGCCGCTGCCGGCATCCGCGGCAGGCCCTGGAACAGCCCGGCCTCGGACAGCGGCTTCAGTTCGGGCCTCACCGAGGTATCGGCGCTGTTCGCGTTCGCCGACAGCTGCCGTTCGAGCACGCGCGCCAGACCGGTACCGCCGCCTTCGGTCATGACCTGGGCCCATTGCTGGTCCAGCATGTCCTGGTACATCTTGCTTTCCTGACCGCCGAACAGTTCGTCGCCGTGCGAGGCCTCGCGCATCGACTTGATCACCACCTGCAGGAACATCGCCTCGAACTGCTTGGCTGCCGCCTTCAGCGCCTCCGGGGAGTTGTCGCGCGCCGCGCGGCGCAGCACGTCGAGGCCGCGCACGTCGGCGGCCAGCGTGTTGAGCGCGGCGTTCTCCATCAGATCACTTCCAGTTCGGCGCGCAGGGCACCGGCCGCCTTCATCGCCTGCAGGATGATGATGAGATCCTGCGGATTGGCCCCCAGCGCGTTCAGCGCACGAACGACTTCAGACAGGTTGGCGCCCTTCTTCACATTGATCAGCGCGCTGCCTTCCTGCTGGATGTCGATCTGGTTGCGTTCCGCCACCACGGTCTGCCCGCCGGACAACGGCGCCGGCTGGCTGATCACCGGCTCGGAACTGACGGTCACCGACAGGTTGCCGTGTGCGACCGCACAGCTGTCCAGCGTGACCGCCTGATTCATCACCACCGAACCGGTGCGCGAATTGACGATCACCTTGGCGGCCTGCTGCGCCGGCGTGACGTCGAGATTCTCGATGCGGCTCATGAAGGCGACGCGCTGGTTCGGGTCCAGCGGTGCGCGCACCTGGATACGCCGGGCGTCGACCGCCACCGCGGTGCCGGGACCGGCACTGCCGTTGATCGCATCGACCATGCGCTGCGTGGTGCCGAAGTCGGTGGTGTGGGTTTCGAGATTGATGAAATCGCCCTCGCCCACCGCCGTCGGCACCGCGCGCTCGACCGTGGCGCCACCGGCAATGCGGCCCACGGACAGATGATTGATGGTGACCGACGACCCACCGGCCGAGGCGCCGGCGCCGCCGACCACCACATTGCCCTGGGCCATGCCGTAGATCTGGCCGTCCGCGCCCTTGAGCGGCGTCATCACGAGGGTGCCGCCGCGCAGACTCTTGGCGTTGCCCATTGACGACACGGTCACGTCCATCGCCTGACCGGGCCGCGCGAAGGGCGGCAGGCTGGCGGTCACCATCACCGCAGCGACGTTCTTCAGCTGCAGGTTCTGCCCGGGCGGCAAGGTCACACCCATGTTGCCGAGCATGTTGATCACGCTCTGCACGGTGAAGGGGGTCTGCGTCGTCTGGTCACCGGAGCCATCGAGGCCGACCACCAGGCCGTAGCCGACCAGCTGGTTGTTGCGCACGCCCGACAGCGACGCCAGGTCCTTGATGCGCTCGGCACTGGCGGGCAGCGCGGCCAGCCATGCAAGTACGAGGAATGTGATGAAGCGCTTCATTTCAGTTCGCCTTCCGGGCGGCAGTACAGTGCCTTTTATACGCCGGCGACCAGGAACCCGATGGCCGGAAAAGAGGGCTGATTCCTCATCACAGCGGCAGGAAGCTCAGGAAGAAGCGCCCCAGCCAGCCCATCACCTGCGCCTCGTCGATATAGCCGGTGGCGCGGTACTCGATGCGCGCATCGGCCACCTGGGTCGACTGCACCGTGTTCGCCGCGGTCACCTGGGTCGGATTCACGACGCCGGAGAAGCGGATGTACTCGTCGCCCTGGTTGATCGCGACCTTCTTCTCACCGGACACCAGCAGATTGCCGTTCGGCAGCACCTCGATCACGGTGACGGTGATGGTGCCAGTGAAGTTGTTGTCGGCCGAGGACGCGCCCTTGCCGGCGAACACGTTCTCGCTGTTCGCCTGCACGCCGATGCCCTGTGCGCCCTTGAGCGGCACGCCGGCGATGCGCGGCACGCTGACCTCGATGTCCTGCGAGCGATCAGCCGAGCTCGACGACTTCTTCGCCGCCTGCGTGCGCTCGCTCAGGTTGATCACCAGCGTGTCGCCGACCATGCGCGCGCGACGGTCCTCGAACAGCGGTCGCACGGCGCCCGGCTGAAAGATCGCGCCAGCGTTGGTCTGATACTGCGGACGCGGTTCCGGACGCACCGACATCGGCTGATGCACCGCGGTCGGCGGCGTCGTCGTGACGCAGCCGGCAAGCATTGCCGCCACGACCAGCACCACGGCAAAACCTGCGCAGCGGGCGGCAAGGTGAAGGCGTTGGGCATTCATGGTGGTCTCCGCCGGATCTCTTACAGCTGGGTCAGTCGGGCCAGCATCTGGTCCGACGTCTGGATGGCGCGCGAGTTGATTTCGTAGGCGCGCTGGGTCTGGATCATGTTCACCAGTTCCTCGACCACGTTCACGTTCGACGTTTCGACGAAGCCCTGATTGAGCAGGCCGGCGCCATTGGTGCCCGGGGTGTTCGGCGTCGGCACGCCGCTGGAGGCGGTTTCGACGAACAGGTTTTCGCCGACGCTCTGCAGGCCACCGGTATTCACGAAAGTTGCCAGTTGCAGCTGGCCGATCTGGGTCGGCGCGTTCTGGCCGGCCTGCAGCACGCTCACCACGCCGTCACGGCCGATGGTGACCGACACCGCATCGGCCGGAATGGTGATCTGCGGCTGCACCGGGAAGCCGCTTGAAGTGACCATGACGCCCTGCGCGTCCTTCTGGAAGGCGCCGTCGCGGGTGTAAGACAGCGTGCCGTCCGGCATCTGGATCTGGAAGAAGCCTTCGCCCTGGATGGCCACGTCCAGCGTGCCGCCGGTCTGCTGGATATTGCCTTGCGTGTGGATCCGTTCGGTCGCCACCGGACGCACGCCGGTACCAATCTGCAGGCCCGACGGAATGGTGTTCTGTTGCGTGTTCAGCGCGCCCGGCTGACGCATGGTCTGGTACAGCAGATCCTCGAACACAGCGCGGGCACGCTTGAAACCGTTGGTACTGACGTTCGCGAGGTTGTTGGTGATGACATCGAGCTGAGTCTGATGTGCATCCATGCCGGTGCGGGCAATCCACAGCGAGCGAATCATGGTCGGTTACTCCGGTTGTCAGTTGTTGCCCAGAACCTGCGAGGCAGCCTGGTCGTTGCGTTCGGCGGTCTGCAGCATCTTGGTCTGCATCTCGAACTGGCGGGACAGCGAAATCATTGCCACCACCTGATCGACCACATTCACATTGCTGCCTTCGAGGTAGCCGCCGACGACACGCACGTTCTGTGCCTGCGGCTGCAGTCCGGGTGCAGTCGAGCGGAACAAGCCGTCGTCGCCGCGCTTGAGTGTGTTCTCGGGCGGATCGACCAGCTTCAGACGGCCGATCGGGTTGACCTGGTTCACGCCGCCGGTGCGCTGCACGGCAGACAGCGTGCCGTCTGCCCCCAGCGTCACCTCGGTGTCCGGCGGCACGGTGATCGGACCGGTCTCGCCCTGCAGAGGAATACCCTCATGGTTCTGCAGGATGCCGGTCGGGCTGACCTGGAAGTGGCCGTTGCGCGTGTAGGCCTCGGTGCCGTCAGGCATGGCCAGCGTGAACCAGCCCTTGCCCTGAATCGCCATGTCGTACGAACGCCCGGTCTGCTGCAGCGCGCCCGGCGTGTAGTCGTTCTTGACGCTGGCGTCGATGACGAAGGCGCGCGACGCGAACGCCTCGGTCTGCACCTGAACAGCACGCAGACGATGTTCCTCCGCGCGATAGCCGGTGGTCGATGCATTGGCGAGGTTGTGGGCGACCGAAGCCTGGCGCTCCATCGTCCATTTCGCGCCGGTCATCGCGGTGTAGATCACGCGGTCCATGACAGATCTCTATCCATTTGTGATGACTCCAAGCTCCGGGCAGATCGCACGAAGCAAGCGCCGCGCCGCCCGCAGGGCCGCCCCAAGGGCGAGCGCAGCCCCCTCGGGGGGCAGCGAACGAAGTGAGCGTGGGGGCAATTTCAACTCAGCGCAGGTTCACCAGCGTCTGCATGATCTGATCCTGGGTCTTGATCGACTGCGCGTTCGCCTGATAGGCGCGCTGCTGCGTGATCATGTTCACCAGTTCTGCGGTGAGATCGACATTGGAATCCTCGACCGCGCCCGGCTGCAGACCGCCGCGATTGCCGGTGCCGGGCTCACCAACAGCGGGCGGACCGGAGAACGAAGTTTCCGCCCAGGCGTTGCTGCCCAGCTGCACCATGCCATCCGGGTTCTGGAATGAGGCGAGCACGACCTGACCCAGCGTACGCGACTGGCCGTTGGTATAGCGGCCCTGGATGATGCCCTCCGGCGACACGCTGAGGCCGGACAGCCGGCCCGAGGTGTAGCCATCCTGCGCCACGGCATTCACGCTGAACGTGGTGCCGTACTGGGTCGAGTTGCCGAGGTTGAGATCGAAAGTCAGCGGGCTGGTGGCGCCGGTGGTGATGGCGAAGGACTGCGCCACCGTGGACGGGCCGACCAGGCCACCGTTCGAGTTGAAGGTGAGCGTGGTGGCCGCAGTCGGCGCACCGCCATCCAGCGTGGTGTAGATATCCCACTCGTTCGGCGTGGCCGATTTGACGAAGTACATCGACATCACGTGCGGATTGCCGAGCGAGTCGTAAGTCGTCATTGAGGTCGAATAGGAGAAGCTCGATGTGTCTGCCGTCGAGAACGGTGCAGTTGCCGGCGGCGACAGCCGTGAATCGAGGTTGACCGCCAGGTCGGCCGCCGTGGTCGACGTCGGCTCGGCGCCGGACAGCGCGGTGTCGATGCGCAGGTCGATCGGCGCCGTCACCACGATGTTGTCGTTGGCGTCGGTGCCGTAGCCGGTGAGCCGGTAACCGGAGCCATTGACGATGTAGCCCTGCTTGTCGACCGAGAACTGACCGTTGCGCGTGTAGAGCACGTCGCCGTTGTCGCTCATCCGGAAGAAGCCCTCACCGTTGATGGCGATGTCCAGCGGATTGCTGGTGACGGTGATGTTGCCCTGCGAGAACTGCTGGGCGACGCCATTCACCCGAGCGCCGATACCGATCTGGGCCGAACCGCCGCCGCCCAGCGTGGTCGCGTAGATGTCGGCAAATTGTGCCTGCGACTGCTTGAAACCCACGGTGGTCGAGTTCGCGACGTTGTTGCTGATCGCGTCGAGCGCCTTGGAGGCGATGTTCAGTCCGGAAAGTCCTTGCTGGAAGGCCATGATTCAACTCCCGATCAGTAGATCTGCTTGATGTCGTTCATCGTGACCAGCCCTTGCTGGCCCACATTCAGGCGGGTGACACCGCCGGTGCGCTCGACGCTGCCGACCACCGCGAGTTCGAGCGGCGTGCTGGTCAGCGTCTTGCCTCCCTGCACCGCTTTCACGGAGAAGGAGTACGAGCCATCCTGAGCAACTGCCGTGCCAGAGTTATCCTTGCCGTCCCAGACGAATTGCGTGATGCCGGCCTCCTGATCGCCCAGCGCCATCTCTCGGACGATCACGCCGTTCGCGCCCTTGATGGTGACGACCACGTCGTCGGCAGGTGTGGTCAGCTCCACGCCGCCCATCGACTGTCCTTCGACCAGCTTCAGGTCTGAACCTTCGATCAGCACGGCGTGACCCACCAGCGCCGTCGCCTGCAGGTGCTGTGCATCGCTGGTGCTCTCCATCATCTTTTCCAGCGTGCTGTTGAGCTTGGTGATGCCATCGACGGTGCTGATCTGCGCCAGTTGCGAAGTGACCTGCGCGTTGTCCATCGGGCTGAGCGGATCCTGCATTCTGAGCTGCGTGGTGAGCAGCATCAGGAAGCGGTTCTGTGCCGCGTCGAGTTCGGACGTTGCCTGCTTCTGCGTAGTGTTCAGCGAGCTGTAGAGGTCGGCGGCAGAATTGCCATTGACGGGATTGGTGGCCATGGCGTTGTCCTTACTGTCCGATGGTGAGGGTCTTGAGCATCAGCTGCTTCGCGGTATTCATCATTTCCGCGTTGGTCTGATAGGAGCGGGAGGCGGAGATCATGTTCACCATCTCCTCCACCACGTTGACGTTGGGCATCTGCACGTAGCCGTCGGCGTTGGCAGCCGGGTTGGTCGGATCGTAGGTGCTGCGCAGCGGCGCCGCGCTCTCGACGATCTGCGTCACGCGCACACCACTGGCTTCGCTGCCGTCGGCGATCGGCTTCATCTCGAACACCACCTGCTTGGCGCGGTAGGGCTGGCCGTTGGCCGTGGTGACCGAGTCGGCGTTGGCGAGATTGCTCGACGTCGTGTTCAGTCGCACCGACTGTGCAGTCAGTGCGGAACCGGCGATGCCGAACACATTGAACATGTTTCCTGCCATGGTTCAGCCTCCTTACTGGCCCTGGATCGCCTGCTGCATCGTGCGCAGGCGACCACTGATGAAGGTGAGCAGCGCTTCGTACTGCACCGAGTTCTCGGCGAATGCCGCGCGCTCGACGTCCATATCGACGGTGTTTCCATCGACGCTGGACTGCGTTTCGGTGCGGTACTTCATCGACTGATCGAGTGCGCCGCTGCCCTTGGCTTCGATGTGCGAGCTGGAAGTACGCGCCAGTTCGACCGGACCACCGAGCTTGCCGCCCAGCGCACTTTCGAGCGCGCTCCGGAACTCGATATCGCGTGCCTTGTAGTGCGGCGTATCGGCGTTGGCGATGTTCGACGCCAGCTGCTGCTGGCGCGCGGCGCGCACGCCGAGGGCGGCTTGATGCAGGTTGAGATGTCGGTCGAGAGGTGTCGGCATGATGTGCAGTCCATTGCAGCTATCGTGCCAATGACTTTAAGCGCCGGAGTGCGACCAGAAACGGCAAAAAAGGACTGTTCGCACCCCGCCTTTCCTCGTCTTCTGCCGCCTCGAAGCGGCAAGGTTTGCCGCGCAGAACCGAACAACCCGCCTTCAAACCCTTGCCGGAAAAGGAATTTCTCTGCGGCAATGGGCGCACCGCTGGCGCCGGGCACGGCGCAGGGGAACAGAACCGTGCTTCACCCGCTATTTCCGGCATCGACCTTGCAAGCAGCGTGATCGAATGCGTCCATCGCCAGGAGATCCGCCCATGTTCCGTCGTCCTCTTCTCATGCTGCTGTTTGCCCTGTGCTCCAGCGCGCAGGCACAGACCTCACCGGACGCGCTGCGCGCCGCCGTGAGCCAGTTCCTGACGGCGCAGGCAGCAAGCATGCCGGGCAAGGCTGTGGTCGAAGTCGGTCAGCCGGACGCTCGGATCGCGTTGGCCGCCTGCACGGCGCACGAGCCCTTCCTGCCGCCGGGCGCCCGGCCCTGGGGCCGCGTCAGCGTCGGCGTACGCTGCGTCGCCGGCGCCGGCTGGACCGTCTACATCCCGTCGCGCGTGCGCATCGAGGGTGACTATCTGGTCGCCGCGCGGGCACTGGGCCGTGGTCAGGTGGTGGCCGACGGCGATTACGCCTTCATGCGTGGCGACCTGACCGAACTGCCGCCGAACATGATCACCGATCCGCAGCAGGCCATCGGGCAATCGGTGAACGTCGCCATCGGCGCCGGTCAGCCGCTGCGCGCCGACTGGCTGCGCGCACCGGTCGCCGTGCAACAGGGGCAGATCGTGAAACTGTTCGCACGCGGCAACGGCTTCTCGGTCAGTCACGATGGCCGTGCGCTGGCCACCGCGCAGTCGGGCCAGACGGTGCAGATCCGCACCGGCAGCGGCCAGGTGGTGAGCGGCGTAGCACGTCCGGGCGGTCTTGTCGAAGTGATCTATTGAGAGAACTGTTCAACTGCGGGCCGCCTCGGTGCTTGATATAGTGCGAATCAGGCATCGGTGTAAGACGGCTCCCTACAAAAAGTTCTAAAGTTTTGTCGTGTCGTCGTCGTAATACCGATCGAACGTCTTCTGAAAGGGTTCATCGTGAAAATCGACGGAACTGGAAAGCCGCTTGGTCCGACTTCAACTTCGACCACGCGCAACTCGTCGGGCAACACCCCGACCAATTCGACTTCGGCCACGCCTTCCGCGGGTGCCCAGGTCGATGTTTCGAGCACCTCCTCGCGTCTGCGCGAGCTCGAATCGACCATTGCCAACGTGCCGGTGGTCGACAGCGCTCGCGTCGATGAAATCAAGCAGGCCATTGCTGACGGTCGCTTCAAGGTCAACGCCGATCGCGTGGCCGACAGCCTGATCGAAAGCGTGCGCCAGATGCTGAATACGCGCCCGGCGACCTGATGTCCCAGAACGAACTGGCCGCGCAGATTTCCGCGCGACTGTCCGTACTGATGACCGAGGAGGTCGCGTCCTTGCGCGCGGCCATCGGCCATCTCGATGCCGAGCGCCGCGCGCTCGAATCCGGTGATGTCGATACCCTGCCCGTGCTTGCCGCACGCAAGTCGGAGGTCTATGGCCGCCTCGCGCAGTTGGGCGATGCGCGCTCGGCGCTGCTTGCGCGTGCCGGCGTGAAGCCGGCGAAGGCCGACATCGACGCACTGTTCGCCAGCGGACCGGAATGGACCGCCTGCCGCAAGCCTTTTGCCGACCTGCTCGAATTGGCTCGCGAAGCGCATGACGCGAATCAGGCGAACGGGTTGATGATCCGCGCGCAGATGAAGTCCAGCCAGCAGGCGCTTGCCGTGCTGATGTCGGCCGCCGAGCAGGCGTCGACCTACGGGCCGGACGGTCAGGCGATGGCACGCACCAGCCGTCGATCCTTCGGCAGCGCCTGAGCGCTGCGGGGCGCAACACCCGCTTACACCCGCACGACATGGCTTGACCCGGCGACACAGCGTGTTTGCCGGTGGCTGTCATCGTGGCCGCCTGTTCCACAGCCCCGGCCACATGCCATGCCCGTTTCCCGCACCCTCCCGCTGCTCAGCCTCGTGCTCCTGATGACCGCCTGCGCCTCCGCACCGGACGGCGACTTCGACCGCTCACGACGCGGGTCTCCGGCCGAGGCGCGCAGCGGCGGCAGTGCCGGTGTCGTCGACGATCTGCAGACGCAACTGGCCGAGGTGGAGCAGAGCTTGTCGCTGACAGCTCTTCAGCAGCCTCTATGGGAGCGTTACCGCGAGACGATAGGCGCGTTGATGGCAGACCAGCTGCGGCTGGACCCGCGTCCCGTCACACGCGTCGACGCAGTGAAGCAGATCGGTCGCAAGGTCGATGTGGTTCGCAACAGGCTGGTCGCGATGGAAGACATCGCCGAGGCGGCGGAACTGCTGTACGGCACGCTCGACCCCAACCAGCGTCGCGTCGCCGACCGGCTGCTGCCGGGCACGGTGCCCGCGCTGTACTCCGGTCTGCCCGGGCGCGGGGCAGAGGACGGGTCTGCGCGCGACCGCCACGGCGAGCGCGGCAGCCCGCCTCCCGGCGGACGCCGCGAGCGGGCGCAGTGATCAGAGCCTGGGGAAGCTGGAGCCGAGGCTGCCCTCGGGTACCTCGACCGGCGCATTCGCCGGCGCGCCATTGAGCGCCGCGCGGTCGGTCGAGTAGGTTTCGATGCGGATGGATACGCGACGGTTCTTCGCTCGCCCCTCTTCACTGTCGTTGCCGGCAATCGGCCGCTGGTCGGCAAGTCCTGCCGCGGTGAGCCTTGCCGGAATGATGCCCTGCTCCTCGAACACCTGGGTCACCGCCGCGGCGCGCAATGCCGACAGCGACCAGTTCGACATGCCACGCCCGGTCGCCGGCACGTTGTCCGTGTGTCCTTCGATCACCAGCGGAAAATCGCTGTAGAGCAGCACGCCGGCCACCGCCGCGATGACGTCGCGCGCCGCCGGTTCCAGCGTCGCGTCGCCGCGACCGAACAGGAAGGTCGCGTCGAGATCGACGGTGATGCCGAGCGCACCGTCGGTGACCGTGGCCTGGCCGTCCCGCGTCAGTGCCGACAGCGCCTGCGTCAGCTCGGTCATCGTGCGCTGCGCACGTTCGCGCCTCTCCTTTTCCTTCGCTGCGGCACGCGCCTGACGGACCTGATCGAGCTCGATCTGCAGCGCACTGCGCGGCGGCGCCACCGCAGGCAGCTCAATCAGCTGGACGCCGTCGCGGGCCGAGAACGCGCTGTTCAGCGACGCACTCAGCACGCGGTACTTGCTCTCGCTGACCTGGGAAATCGCATACATGACGACGAAGAAGGCGAACAGCAAGGTGACCAGATCGGCATAGGAAACCAGCCAGCGGTCGTGATTCTCGTCCGACTCCGGCACGTAGCGACGCTTGCGGGGCGCGCTCACTCCGGCACCTGAGCAACGTAGCCGAGCAGCCTGCCCTCGATGATGCGCGGGTTGTCGCCGTTGGCGATGCCGACCAGACCATCGACAAAGATTTCGCGCACCGCGATGAGCTGCGACACGTGGGTTTGCAGCTTGCGACCGATAGGCAGGAACACCAGATTGGCCGCACCGACGCCGTAGATGGTGGCGACGAAGGCGGTGGCGATGCCGGCGCCGAGCCGTGTCGGGTCACCCAGGTTTTCCATCACGTGAATCAGGCCCAGCACCGCGCCCATGATGCCTATGGTTGGCGAATAGCCGGCGGCGGAATCCCAGACACGGGCCGCCTGACGCAGGGTGTTCTCGTAGGTGGTGATTTCGACTTCCATCACCTCGCGCAGGCGCGTTGCATCGGCGCCATCCACCAGCAGCTGCACGCCCTTGCGGTAGAACGGATCGGATTCGTTGCCCACCTGCTTTTCCAGCGCCAGGATGCCCTCGCGCCGCGACAGCTGGGCCCAGGCGACCAGTCTGCGGATCATGTCGTCCGGCACCTGGGACGGCGCGACGAAGGCCCAGCGTCCCATGCGCATGCCGCGCATGAAGATGGGGAAGCGGGTCTGCAGCATGGTCGCGCCGAGCGTGCCACCGAGCACAATGACGAAGGCGGCCGGCTGGAACAGCGACGACAGGCTGCCGCCCTCGAGCACCTGCCCGAGCATGATGGCAGCCAGACCGAGCAGCAGGCCGGCGATGCTGATGCGATCGATGCGCACGCGTACTCCGCTCAGCCCCGCGCCGCGATGCGGCTGCGCAGTCGGGCGATGGCCTGGCTGTGCAGCTGGCAGACGCGCGATTCGGATACGCCGAGGATTTCCCCGATCTCGCGCAGGTTGAGGTCTTCCTCGTAATAGAGACCCATCACCGTCTTTTCGCGGTCGGGCAGATCGCCGATGGCGCGCACCAGCACGTCGCGCATGTTCTTGTCGAGCAGTCGTTCGAGCGGATCAAGATCTTCCGTACCGACGCTGTGGCGGTCGAGGTAATCATCGTCGTCGCCGTCGGTGAAGTCCTCGAAATAGACCAACTGATAGCCGCGCGCTTCCTGCAGCATCTTCTGGTACTCGGGCAGCGGCATGCCGAGCGATTCGGCCAGTTCGCCTTCAGTCGGCTGACGGCCCTTCTGCTGCTCCAGCGTGTGGATGGCGGTTTCGATGCGACGCATGTCGCGGCGAAGGCTGCGCGGCAGCCAGTCGTTCTCGCGTAGGCCGTCGAGCATGGCGCCGCGGATGCGCTGTACGGCATAGGTTTCGAACTGCGCGCCCAGCCCTTCCTCGTAGCGGCTCATCGCGTCGAGCAGGCCCAGCATGCCGTTCTGGATGATGTCCTCGACCTGCACGCTGGCCGGCAACTTGGCCATCAGGTGGTAGGCAATGCGCTTGACCAGCGGCGCGTAGTGCTTGGCAAGCTGATCACGGTCCAGTGTTCCGGATGCGGTGTACATGTTTCGTCCTCTGCTGCGGGTCGCTTGTGCAGTCAGGCCACTTGGGCCGGGAATCCGTCTGCACGCCCTCCCCGGTCGCTGCGGTCACCCGCGAGCGCGTCGTCCAGGGCCGACAACATACCGGCTTTCTCCGCCTCGCGGGTCACGAAAAGCTTTTCGGCAAGATCGCGCCCGATCTTGAGGGCATCGTCACCCGCCGTGGCGAAAACCGGGCGCTGGTAGCCGCTCGGCAGGCAGCCCAGCCAGTGCAGCGCGCTGCCCAGGTGTTCGCTCACCACGCCGTTCAGGCTGGCAAAGGCCTGGCGGGCGTCGGCCACCGAGCGCGCGCGGCTGACGCCGACATGCACCGGACGGGCCGCGCTTCCGGTCACCGGCGCATTGCCCGCGAGGTGACGCTTGATCAGCGCGTAGGCGGCGGTGATGCTGACGCCGGAGGCGGCGGTGATCACTGCCAGCCGGTCGGCGCGACGGGCCAGCGCCGACAGCTGACCGTCGTCGAGCGCGCAGTCGATCACCAGCAGTTCGGTATCGCGGGTCAGTTCGACCAGCGCTTCGTCCAGCGCCTCGGTCTGCAGGCGGTTTAGCTGCTTCGACGCGGCAGCCAGACGGGCGGCCGGCACCACGGCCACGCCGTGTTGCGAGGCGATGCGCACCGAGGCGAGCGCAACGTCGCGGTTGATCGCCTGCAGCAGGTCGATGCGCGAGGTCAGGCCGAGCCGCGCGGTGGCCGAGCCGGCGCCCTGGTGTTCGTCGATCAGTGTCACGCGCAGGCCGCTGCGGGCCGCCTCGATGGAGGTGGCGAGCGCGATCGAGGTACTGCCGACGCCATCCATCGCGCCAGCGAAGGCGACGCGCTGCGTCGGGTAACGGCGGAACATGGCGCGCAGGCCGGCTGCCTGGTCGTGCATGAAATCAGCCACGGCTCACCTCGCTGCGCAGGTCGCGACGCGAGGCAGCCATCAACAGGCCGGCGTCCTGCGGTGAGAGGTGTTGCGACGATTCTTCGCCGGCTGCGCGCAGCGCGCGGTGCATCAGGTAGGCGCGGTTGGGCAGGTGCAGATCTTCCGGCACGCGCTGGCCGTTGGCGACGTAGTACAGCGGCAGTTCGTGGCGCATCAGCACATCGAGCACCGGGCCCAGCGTGACCGATTCATCGACCTTGCTGATGATGGCGCCGGCCAGATCAGCGCCGCCATTCGGCGACGAGTAGGCGCGCACCACGTCGTCCAGCGCATCGGCGCGGGCGACCGAGTTCAGCAGCAGCAGGCGCCGTACGTCGCCGCTCGACGACAGCATGGCGATCTGCTCGGCGACGGCGCGGTCGCGCTGGCTCATGCCGACGGTGTCGATCAGCACCATGTGCTTGTCGCGCAGCTCGACCAGCATGCGACGCAGGTCGGAGGCGTCGCGCACCGCATGCACCGGCACGCCGAGGATGCGGCCATAGATGCGCAGCTGTTCGTGGGCGCCGATCCGGTAACCATCGGTGGTGAGCAGCGCCACCTTGTCTGCACCGTGGCGCACGACGCAGCGGGCGGCGAGCTTGGCGGTGGTGGTGGTCTTGCCGACGCCGGTCGGGCCGACCAGCGCATAGACGCCGCCGCGGTCGATGATGTCGGCGTCGGAATTCAGCGTGATCAGGTCGCGGCCGATCAGCGTGCGCAGTTCATTGCGCGCGGCAGCCAGCGAGTCGGAACTGCTCAGCTGGTCGAGCAGCCGGTAGGTGGTCACCGCGCTGAAGCCGGATTCAAGCATTTCGGCTGCCAGCGTGGTCTTGATCGGCGAGCTGCGCGACATTTCGCCCCAGGCGAAACCGGCCAGCTGCTGTTCGAGCATGCGGCGGATGCTGCCCAGTTCCTCGCGCAGTGCGGCGTCAAGCTGCGGCGCCGGCTCGGACGCTTGCACGGCGTGGCGCGGTGCGGCCTCGACGGCCGGTGCGGCACGACGCTGCGGCACTTCGGCGTGCGCTTCGAGGTGCTCGTTGGCCGGCGCCTGCTGACGGCCGCGTGCCAGATCGCGCAATTCGCTCGGCGTCGCCGGACGCGGCTTGTACGGCTGCCAGGGCTTCGGCGCCCGCACTTCCTGCGCCGGAGCCGGTGCCGGTGCGACCTTGCGCGCAGCCAGGCTGCTCGACAGCGTCACCTCGAAATCCTCGTCACCATACGGCCGGGACGAGGTCTGAAATGCGGACTGCGCTTCGGCGCGCGCGGCGGGCTGTGCGGCAGTACGCGCCACCGGTGCCACCGGCGCCGGTGCCGGCGCGGCGGCCGGCTTCTTCGTCGGTGCAGTCATGGCCTCGAGCGCATTCGCCGGCAGCGCGAGTATTTCCACGCCGCCCTCGACCGGTCGGTTCGACAGCACGATGGCGTCGGGGCCGAGGTCTTCCTTAATGCGGCGCAGGGCGTCGCGGGCGGAGGCAGCGAGATATTTGCGAGGCGTCATGATTTGACTCCGATGACAGAGGTCACCTTGATGGTGCGTGTTTCAGGAACTTCGGAATTGGCGAGTACTTTCAGGCTGGGCACCGCCCGGCGCAGGAAGCGCGACAGCAGCCAGCGCAGCGGCGCCGGCACCAGCAGCACGGCCGGCAGACCCATTTCTTCCTGGTTCTGCGCGGTGCGCGCCACTTCATTCATCAGCGTGTCGGCCAGGCCCGGTTCAATCACCGAACCGTCGCCGCCGCCACCGAGCGCCTGACCGATCAGGCGCTCCAGACCCGGGTCGAGCACCATGACCTGGACGTCGGTATTGCCCGGGAACAGCTGCTGCACGATGGCGCGGCCCAGCGCCACCCGGACGCGAGAGGTCAGTTCGAGCGGGTCCTGCGTACGCGGCGCGTACTCGGCCAGCGTCTCGACGATGGAGCGCATGTCGCGGATCGCCACACCCTCCTCAAGCAGGCTCTGCAGCACCCGCTGTACCACCGCCAGCGGCAGCGCCTTCGGCACCAGATCCTCGACCAGCTTGGGCTGTTCGCGGCCGACGTGTTCAAGCAGCGCCTGCGCTTCCTGACGGCCGAACAGTTCGGCGGCGTGAGTCAGGATGAGATGGTTCAGGTGGGTGGCGATCACGGTGGCCGCATCGACCACGGTGTAGCCGAGTGCATGCGCCTGCTCGCGCAGGCCTTGTTCGATCCACACCGCCGGCAGGCCGAACGCCGGATCGCGTGCTTCGCGGCCCGGCAGCGAGCCCGCCACGCGGCCCGGGTTGATCGCCATCAGGCTGCCCGGATAGGCCTCGCCACTGCCGACATCGACGCCCTTGAGCGTGATGCGGTAGCCGTTGGGTTTCAGTTCGAGGTTGTCACGGATGTGCACCGGCGCGGTCAGGAAGCCGATTTCCGCCGCAAACTTCTTGCGCAGGCCGCGGATGCGCTTGAGCAGTTCGCCGTCCTGGCCGCGATCGACCAGCGGGATGAGGCGGTAGCCGACTTCGAGACCCAGCGTGTCGACCGGCACGACATCGGTCCATGCCGCTTCCTGCTGCTCGGGCGGCGTGACCGACTGCGCCGCCGCCTGTTCGGCCGCCTTCTTCTCCGCCGCCTCCTTCACCTTGGGCGACGCCGCCTTCTGCATGCCGCGCCAGGCAAGGTATCCGAGGCCGGCGGCGATCAGCAGGAAAACGAAGTTGGGCATGCCGGGGATCATGCCCATCAGGCCCATGATGCCGGCGGAAATGCCGAGCACACGCGGATCGCCGAACAGCTGACCGATCACCTGGCCGCCCACATCGCCATCGTTGCCGACGCGCGACACCACCAGACCGGCGGCGATCGAAATCACCAGCGCCGGGATCTGCGCGACCAGGCCGTCGCCAATGGTCAGCAGGACATAGGACTTTGCAGCCTGGCCGGCGCCCATGTCGTGCTCCATGACGCCGATCAGCATGCCGCCGATCATGTTGATGAGCAGGATGAGGATGCCGGCGATGGCGTCGCCGCGCACGAACTTGGACGCACCGTCCATCGAACCGTAGAAATCCGCCTCGTCGGCGATTTCCTTGCGGCGGCGGCGCGCCTCGTCCTCACCGATCAGGCCGGCGTTCAGGTCGGCGTCGATCGCCATCTGCTTGCCGGGCATCGCGTCCAGCGTGAAACGAGCGCCCACCTCGGCGATCCGGCCGGCGCCTTTTGTAACGACGACGAAGTTGATGACGGTCAGGATGATGAAAACGATGATGCCGACCGCGTAGTTGCCGCCGACCAGGAAGTGGCCGAAGGCTTCGATCACCTTGCCGGCCGCATCCGGGCCGGTGTGGCCTTCGAGCAGAACGACCCGGGTGGAAGCCACGTTCAGCGACAGGCGCAGCAGCGTGGTCACCAGCAGGACCGACGGAAATACCGAGAAATCGAGCGCCTTTGTCGTATAGAGCGCCACCAGCATCACCATCACCGACATCGCGATGTTGAACGTGAAAAACACGTCCAGCACGAAGGTGGGCAACGGCAGCACCATCATCGACAGGATGAGGACGATGAGCAGCGGCGCAGCCATCTGGGCGATGTTCGGGGAACCGATGACCTGACGGAACGAGAGGGACGTAGCCATGACGACATTTCATCGCAGGTGACGTCCATCAAACCGGAGAAAGAAGAGGGGTTTTCCCCGGCTATTGGGTCGACTGGATTGTTACGCAGCGCAAAACGCCCTTACAAACAGGGGGCGCTCCTGTTCACGTCGGCGTGCGTTACTTGCACTGTCGCACCCCAGTCCCAGGAGACTACAGATGAACGCCCCGGCCCGTGCCGCTTCAGCCAGTTCGCTTCACCCCGCTCTGTGGGTGGCCGCTGTCTCGGTCACCGCCTTCAGCGCAGTCGGCATCGCCAAAATGTCCGGCTTCTTCGAGCCGGCCACGCCTGCACCGGTCATCGCGGCCGCCGCACAGACCGGCACGACGCCGGCTCCGGCGACCCAAGCAGTCGTCGCCGCCCCCGAACCGGCTCAGCCGACCGCCGTCGCTGACAAGCCCGCTGAAAAGCGCAGCGAGAAGCCGGTCGTCAAGGCCGTGCCAGCGAAGAAGGTGCATGTCGCCGACGCTGGCGAGGCAGGTGCGGTCAAGGTCGCGGACCGGACCTACGACTCGGGCATCGATGTCATTCCGGCGCAGCCGCGCACCGCCTACGAGCAGACGCTGCCGCGCAGCGAAGCCGAGTATCGCGCTCCGGCGCCGGTTTGCGCCGACTGCGGTCTGGTCGAATCGGTACGCGAGGTGAAGGCGCCGGCCGACCCCAGCGGTCTGGGTGCCGCCGCCGGCGGCGTGGTTGGCGGTCTGCTTGGCAATCAGGTTGGCAAGGGCAGCGGGCGCACGATCGCGACGCTGATCGGCATTGCCGGCGGCGCCTATGCCGGCCATCAGGTCGAAAAGACGCAGCGCACGACCTCACGCTGGGAAGTGGGTGTGCGCATGGAAAACGGCGAGTACCGCACGGTCACGCTGGACGCGGAACCGGTCTGGCGCACCGGCGACAAGGTCAGGCTGCAGGGCAACCGGCTCGTCATGGCCGACTGAACACAGGTTTCCTCCTTCCTCTCTCTGAGGACCCCTTTCGGGCACCCGCGTGGTGCCCGTTTTTTTGCCTGCTCGCCCGCGTGTTGTCCGACTCAGGCCGCCGTGCGGAAGCGGCTCACCTCACCCTGCAGCTGTTCGGAGAGGCTGGCCAGCTCGCTCGCCGAGCTGGCAACCGACGCTGCGGCACTGGCGTTCTCCTCGACCACCTGCACGATCTGCTCGACGCGCCGCGCCAGATCCTGGCTGGCTACGGCCTGCTCCTGCAAGCCGCCGGACACCTCGCCTATCGTGCCGGCGACCTGTCGGGCGTGCGCATCGATGTCCAGCACCTTGGCCCGTCCCTGCTCGGCCGTCGCCAGACCCGCATGCACCCGCTGAACCGTGCTCTGCATGGTGCTCGACACCTCGGTCGCGCCACTCTGGATGCGCGTCACCATGTCGGTGATCTCGGTGGCCGAGCGCGCCGACTGTTCGGCCAGTTTGCGCACTTCGTCGGCGACCACCGCAAAACCCCGCCCCATCTCACCGGCGCGCGCGGCCTCGATCGCTGCGTTCAGCGCCAGCAGATTGGTCTGGTCAGCGACGTCACGGATCACATGGACGATGCGGGTGATATGCGCCACTTCGCTGCCCAGTTCGAGCGCGCGCTGCGCGCTGCTCTCGATGCCTTCGGTCACCTCGCGGATCTGCCCCACCATGCGGCCGATGTCGCTGGCACCGTCCGAGGCGTGCTCACCGGCCACGTGCGACGCGTCGCGCGCCTCGTTGCTCAGCTCGCTGACGTGGGTGATCGAGGTCGACAGCTCCTCCAGCGAGGCGGCCATCGCGGCCGCCAGTTCCGCCTGCGAATCCGAGGCGAGCCGCACCTGCTGGGTGGCGCCCGACAGGTGGGCGGCCGAGTCACCGAGCTTGCCGGTGGCCTCGCCTATCGTGCGCACCATGCCGCGCAGCGACTGCTGCATCGACTGGACTGCGCGCAACACCTGCGCCGGCTCGCTCTCGCCCTCCGGTCGCAGATCGGTGGTCAGGTCACCGTCGGCGATCCGCCGCACCGCGGACAAGGTATGGCCGAGCTGGCTGGAAATGCTGCGCGTGATGATGAGCGACACGACGACTGCCGCGACGATGAACAGCGCACCGGCGATAACCACGGCGCGCGTCAGTGCCTCGGCCGAGTCCTCTAGCGCCGCGATGGCGCCGTCGTTGCGGCTGCGCACGCGCTCGCGCAGCGCCATCGACGCCTCATTCAGGGCAATCGCCGCTGGGCCATGCGTCGAGTGCAGCAGTTCGTTCGCCTCGGTGTTGCGATTGACCAATGCCAGGGCCAGCACCTCCTGCGAAATGCCGCGGAAGGCCTGCAAGCGCTGTTCGAGCTGGGCAAACAGCGCCCGCTCGGCCTGTTCGCTGCCGGGCAAGGCGACCAGTGCGCCCAGGCGCTTGACGGCCTCGTCGGCCTTGCCGACATAGCCTTCCAGCTTGACGCGTACCTTCTGGATCGCGACGTCTTCGGTTTCGAGGATGGCGCTGCGCGAATAGACACGCACCCGCTGTACCGCATCGTTGAGATCGGCGATCGCATCGACCTTGGGCTGGGTCAGCGCGCGGATTTCGTGCGCGCTGGCACTCATGCGCACCGACTGGATTTCAACGAAAACGGCCACCGCAACGAAGATGAGTGCGATCAGACCGAAGCCGAGCGCAAGACGGGTGGAGATTCTCAGGTTCTTCATGGAGAGTCCCTCAGGAGCTGATTGTGTGCATGAAACTCAACGACTTAACGGCTGCTGCACACAGCGCTTGAGGCGAGAATCCATCTATCCGACATACGGTCGGACAGGCCCCCTGTACGGCAGGTCAGTCGCTGCCCGGGTCCATGTCTTCCGGCACCGGCAGGTCGTCGGGCATCTTCGGAATGCCGCCGCCGCGGGCAAAGGCGTCATTCAGCTGGTACACATAGGCCAGCACCTCGGCCACCGCGCGGAACAGTCGTGCCGGCACTTCCTGCTCCAGTTCGCAGTGCTTGTGCAGCGCGCGCGCCAGCGGCGGCGCCTCGACCAGCGGCACGCCGTGCTCGGTGGCGACGGTACGGATGCGCAGCGCCACCTCGCCCGCCCCCTTGGCAACCACGCGCGGCGCACCGCCGCGCGCCGCGTCGTAGCGCAGCGCAACCGAGTAGTGGGTCGGGTTGGTCACCACCACGTCGGCCTTGGGCACGTTGGCCATCATCCGGCTGCGCGCCATTTCGCGCTGTTGCTGGCGGATGCGCCCCTTGACGTGCGGATCGCCCTCCTGCTCCTTGAACTCCTGGCGCGCCTCCTCCTTGGTCATCTTCAGTTCGGAGTGGTAGTGCCAGAGCTGGAAGGGCACATCGATGGCGACGATGAGCGCCATGCCGGCGACCAGCAGCAGGGTTGCCGTCATGATCAGATCGCCGGTGGCGCCGAGCGCGACGTCGACCGGCGCACCGAACAGTGCGAACAGCTTCTCGTGGTCGCGCATGACCACCCAGGCCGCGACGGCGCCGACCAATGTCGCCTTGCCGATGCTCTTGCCCAGCTCGACCGCCGCCGTGGACGAGAACATGCGCTTCAGACCGGCTGCCGGATTCAGTTTCGAGAATTTCGGTTCGAGTGCCTTCGGCGCGAAGTTCCAGCCCGCCATCAGGAAGGGCGACACGAAGGCTGCCAGCATCAGCGCGATGAACAGCGGCGCCAGCATCAGCAGGGCATCGGTGGAGCGCTCGATCAGCAGCGCGAACATCGCCGCCGGATCGAAGATGGCGCGCCGGTCTATGGTCAGCCCGTCGCGCAGCAGATCGGCGCTGCGCGGCCACATCCAGCCAGCGAGCGCAGACATGCCGGCGACACCGGTGATGGTGACGAGAAAGGTCGCCAGTTCGCGCGAGTTAGGCACCTGCCCTTCTTCGCGCGCCTTTTCCAGTCGTCGCTGTGACGCTGGTTCTGTCTTTTCGAGATCGCTTTCTTCTGCCACGTGCGCAGACCCGGTTCGGCAATGCGCAGGATGATGCGCCGCAGAGACCGGCGGCAATCGGCGGAACAGCGGCCGAAGATCACCCCATCTGCGGCCGCGGCTGGGTCAGTCGTGGCAAGAATGGTGTGTGGAGTGGGCGGCGCGAAACGGCAGACCGTAGCCTGCCTCGCCAGCCCTGCAGTACGCGCCGGGGCGACCGGAGGACCCGCCGGCGGTGGGCAACTCAGGTCGAGCCGCGCAATCCCTGACGCAGCGAGCTCTGCAGCGCCGACGTTTCGCGGTGCAACGCCATCAGGCGCTCGGACAGCGCGAGCAGGTAGTCCTCCATCATGCGCGACAGCTCGCGCACCGACTGATTCGGTGAGCCCGCCATCGCCCGGCTGGCATCGATGCGCACCTGCAGGTCGCGCAGAACCGCCTGCTTGTCCGGTGGGCAGGTATTGATGAATTGTTCGATCACGCGCCGTCGCTCCGCGAAATAGGTCTGGGGATCTGAATGGGCCAGTTCCTTCCAGACGTCAAAATCGAAGTCCTGCTCAGGATTTTTCGACACTCGGTGTCCTCGCCTGCATCAATCGTGCTTCGGCGATTGGAACAGACAGTGATCGATCTCAGCGCGGCAGGGTTTCACGCGCCGCAACCAGGCGTGCGGCCTGCTCGACGCCCTGATAGGCGAGCTGACCCGACAGGTCCGGGCACAGTGCGTCGGTATTGACCATGTCGAGCGTGGTCTGCACCCAGGCGCGCACTTCCTGTGCGCGCATGAAGAGGCCTCGTGCGTCGGATTCGGCCGCCTCGCCGGCGAGATTCATCGCGGTCACCATCGCCTCGTTGCCGAGCGTTTCGATCGCATCCATCAATCGCATGATTTCAGCGTGATGGGCCTGGATGCTGGCCGCAGGCAGCATCGCGGCGGCGGGGAACGGGGACGAAATCGGCTGGATCAGGGTAGCTTCGGCCATGGTTTGACTCCCTCGGTAGCGATCGGCGAAGTGCCGGATATGCTTTCTTATCGACCCTCGAACTGAAGTCTTTAGGGGCAGAGAGATTGCGAGGCAGACAGCCCTGAAACCCAGGCTGGAAAAGGAAAAGAGCCCGCCCGGACCAGGCCCGGGCGGGCTCCTTGAAACAGCGTTGAAACAGGGGGCGTCAGGCGGCGCGGGCGACGTGACCGATCAGGCTGGAACGCGATACGCCGCGCGTGTCGCCCATCGAGCCGAGCAGTTCCTTCATGTCGAGGATCAGCACGATCTGGCCGTTCGACAGCGTGGTCACACCGGCCACGCCCTTCGGACGGAAGTCGTCCAGGCTCTTGATCACCGCGTCCTCACGGCCGGCGAAATTGTCGATCGCCAGGATGAAGGACGACTCGGCAGACTGCATCAGCACGCCGTACTGCGGATGATTCTTCTGCGGCCAGCCGAGCAGGCGGGCCAGCGGCAGCACCGGCATCACTTCGCCGCGCACCACCATGGTGGCGCGACCGCCGACCTCCTGGATGTCCTCGTGCTGGATCGGCAGGATTTCGCGCACCATCGACAGCGGCACCGCGAAGTGCTGTTCGGCCAGACGCACCAGCAGCACCGGCAGTATCGCCAGCGTCAGCGGCAGCGAGATGACGAAGGTGGTGCCCTTGCCCTGCACCGAGCGGATTTCGATCGAGCCGTTCAGCTTCTGGATGTTGGTCTTCACCACGTCCATGCCGACACCGCGGCCGGACACGTCGGACACCGTGGCTGCGGTCGAGAAGCCGGGCAGGAACACGAGGTTCAGGCTGGAACGCTCGTCCAGCGTGTTCGCTTCCTCGTCGGTGATGAGCCCCTTCTCCAGCGCCTTGGCGCGCAGACGCTCGGCATTCATGCCGCGGCCGTCGTCGGCCACCATGATGACGATGTGATCGCCTTCCTGGCGCGCCTCCAGACGCACGACCGACTTGCCCGGCTTGCCCTGGGCCATGCGCTCGTCCGGCGTCTCGACGCCATGATCGACCGCGTTGCGGATCAGGTGGATGATGGGATCGGACAGATCCTCGATCATCGTCTTGTCGATTTCGGTTTCCTCACCGACCAGCGCCAGCTCGACGTCCTTGCCGAGGTTGCGGGCGAGATCGCGGGCGATACGCGGGTACTTCTGGAACAGGCGGCCGATCGGCTGCATGCGGGTCTTCATCACCGCGTTCTGCAGGTCGGACACCAGCAGGTCGAGCTGACTCACTGCGGCGTCGAGCGCGTGCAGCGTATCGCTGTCGTTCTTGCCGGCCAGAATGTCTGCGCGCAGCGAGGTCAGGCGGTTCTTGGTCAGGCCGATCTCGCCGGACAGGTTCAGTACCTGGTCCAGACGCGAAGTATCGACGCGGATCGAATTGTCGCGACCCTTCTCGGCGTCGCGGCGGCCGCTCGGGGCGGGTGCGCCCGGACGATCGCCGGCGCGGCGACCGAAAGCGGCGTTGACCACGGCGGCCACTTCACCGTCGTTGGCAGAACGGGCTGCAGCCGGCTCGGGCACCGCCTGCGGGGCGGACGGCACGACGCCGGTCACGGCCTGGTGCAGCGCCACCCAGTCGGGTTCGGCGCCCACAGGTGCCGGCGCAGCAGTCGCGACCGGCTTCGCCACCGGGGCAGCCGGTGCGGCAGCCTTGGCCGGCTCTGCCGTCAGTTCGCCGGCCAGCGCGGCGCGCAGGCGGGCCATCAGGTCGGGATCGGCGGCGGTAGGCTGCATGCCGCGCTCCAGCGCGCCGAACATGTCGCGCACGATGCCGGTGGCGTCGAGAATGACGTCCATCAGCACCGGCGTCACGTTCATTTCGCCGTTGCGCAGCTTGTCGAAAAGATTCTCGGTCAGGTGACAGAGGGCGACCAGTTCGGCGGCGTTCAGGAAGCCGGCACCGCCCTTGATGGTGTGGAAACCGCGGAAGATCTCGTTCAGCAGGCCGCGGTCGCCCGGGGTCTTTTCGAGATCGACCAGCTTGTTGTCCACGCCGGACAGCAGGTCGGTTGCCTCGACCAGAAAGTCCTGCAGCAGATCTTCCATTCCCTGAAAGTCACTCATCTTTCGCTCCTGTGGCGACCGGATCGTCGATCCGTCCGCCCAACTGCACCTGTTGTCACGGTCCGGCAGAAACGGCGTTCTGCCTCACCGACCTTGTTGTGCGTCCATCCTTCGCCAGTCTCAGAAGCCGAGGCTTTCGAGCAGGTCGTCGACCTGTTCCTGGCTGGTCACCACGTCGCTGCGGCCTTCCGAATTGATGACCGGTCCGTTGAGCAGGCCTTCCGGCGTTGCCGCCCGCTTCTCCGCCGGCATGGCTTCGATCAGCACCTGCAGCAGGCCGCTCTCCAGCTGTTGCGACATTTCTACGATTTTCTTGATGACCTGACCGGTCAGATCCTGAAAATCCTGCGCCATCATGATTTCGTTCAACTGCGCGCGCGTGTCGCGGGCGAAGCCCGGCACATCGCCGAGGAAACCACGGGTTTCGTTCGCCAGCGCCTTGAACTCATCGACCGACAGCTCGTTGCGGTACAGCTTTTCCCAGCGGTCGTGCAGCGCACTGGAGCGCTTCTCGACATCGTCCTGCAGCGGGATCGCCACGTCGGTCGCGTTGAGCACGCGACTCGCCGCGTTCTCGGTCATCTGGGCGACGTAGTTCAGGCGGCTGCGGGCATCCGGCATCTGCTGCGCCACATCTTCCAGCGCGTGGTCGTAGCCGAGCTGGCGCAGCGTGTCGTGCAGCTGGCGGGCGAGATGTCCGACCTTGTTGAACACGTTTTCGCAGCTGTGTTCGAGTTCATGCGACTCGTCGACGGCGTGAGAGGTGGTGTATTCGGTCGCTACGGTGTCGAACAGCGCCTCCAGGTCGGCGGAATCGCCGCCGACGCTGTTTACCGCCTCGGGTACGACTTCGAGACGCACCTTTTGCGGCGTCTCGCTGGCAATGCTGTCGAACAGGGCCTGCAGATCGTCGGAATCGCCAGTTTCGTCAAGCTTCAGCTTCTTCACGGTTTCCTCTCCCGATGCAGGCTCAAGCGGCCTTCTGGTTCATCTTCTCGAAAATCTTGTTCAGCTTTTCGCTCAGCGTACCGGCGGTGAAAGGCTTCACGATGTAGCCCGACGCACCGGCCTGGGCGGCCTCGATGATGTTTTCCTTCTTCGCCTCGGCGGTGATCATGAGCACCGGCAGCGCCTTCAGCGCGGCATCGGCGCGGATGGAACGCAGCAGCTCGATGCCGGTCATGTTCGGCATGTTCCAGTCGGTCACCACGAAGTCGAATTCGCTGGCCTTAAGCTTCTGCAGCGCGATCACGCCGTCCTCGGCCTCGTCGACATTGGTGAACCCGAGTTCCTTCAGCAGGTTGCGCACGATGCGGCGCATGGTCGAGAAGTCATCGACAACGAGAAATTTCATCTTGGGATCAGACATGGGGCCTACCTCTCTCAGGCTTTATGTGTTGCCAGCAGCGGACGCAGCGTGTCGGCCAGCACTTCGGCATCGAACTTCGCCACGTATGCGTCCACCCCGACGCTCTTGCCCATCGCACGGTTGGCTTCCGACGACAGCGACGAGTGCATGACTACCGGTATGTCGGCAAAACGAGGGTCATTCTTGATATTGCGGGTCAGCACATAGCCGTCCATCTCGGGCATTTCGGCGTCGACCAGGATGAGGTCGATCTCGTCGGTCAGCGGAGCGCCGGTGGCCGACGAATGCGCGGCCATGCCCTGCAGCCGGGACCAGGCCTCGGCGCCATTGGTGGCGTGCTTGTGTTTGATGCTCAGCCGGTCCAGCACTTCGGCGATCTTCTTGCGGGCGACCGCCGAGTCATCGACGAAGAACACGTTCGGCTCGTAGTTGCCGCCCAGCGGCGGTATGTCGGTGATGGCGGCCTCTCCGAAGGTGCCGGCCATGATGCTTTCGACGTCCAGGATGGACACCAGCCGGCCGTCGTCCAGTTCGGTGATGGCGGTGATGTAGAGCTGTTCGCTGGTCACCACCGATTCGGGCGCGCGCACGCGGTCCCAGTCGACGCGGATGATGCGGTCGACCTCGTGCACCAGGAAGCCCAACGTGCGCTTGCTGTACTCGGTCACCATCATGGCGCCGCCCATGCCTTCGGGCGCGCCGTCCAGATTCATGATGCGCGCCAGCGACAGCACCGGAATCACGTTGCCGCGCAGCGAAATGAGGCCTTCGACTCCGCCCGGCATATTGGGCGTCGGCGTCACGGTCGGGGTACGGCTGACTTCACGCACCTTGAACACATTGATGCCGAACAGCTCGTGCGTGCCGAGCGAGAACAGCAGGATTTCCATCTTGTTCGAACCTGCCAGCTTGGTGCGGGCATCGACTTGTTCAAGCAGGTTCTGATCGGTTCTGTCCATCGTCTGTCTCCAGTCTCGTTCAGGCGGCGGCACGGTCGCCACCGTTGCCGCGGCGGATCAGGCGGCTGATCGTTTCCGCCAGACGCTGCGCCTCGAACTTCGATACGTATTCGTCGACACCGACCGAGCGGCCGAGCTGCTGGTTCGAACCGGAAGACAGCGAGGAATGCATCACCACCGGGATGCCGGCGAAGCGCGGGTCGGCCTTGATGTGCTTGGTCAGGATGTAGCCGTCCATTTCCGGCATCTCGACATCGGTCAGGATCATGCTCACCAGATCGCTCACCTTGCGACCGCTGGCATCGGCGTAGGACGCGATCTTCTTCAGTTCGGTCCACATCTGCGCGCCGTTGATCGCGCTGACGTAGCGCACGCCCATCAGGTCCAGCGTGCGGGTGATCTGGTTACGGGCGACCGGGGAATCGTCGCAGAAGAACACGGTGGCGCCTTCGATGCCCAGCGGCTCGATGTCCTTGAACGCCAGGTCGTTGTCGATGTCCGCGGTCTCGGACAGGATCTTCTCCACGTCCAGCATCATCACCAGACGGCCGTCGGCCAGTTCGGTGACGGCGGTGACCAGGCCACCGAGATTGGCGGTCAGCATTGCCGGCGGCACGCGCATCTGCGACCAGTCCAGGCGCAGGATGGTATCGACCGACTCGACCAGGAAGCCCTGGGTGTGACCGTTGTACTCGGTCACGATCATCACGTCGCGCGGCGTTTCGCTGGGGAACTGGGCGAACTTGGCCAGATCGACCACCGGCACCAGCGCGCCACGCAGGCTCACCATGCCTTCGACGGCCGGCGGCATTTCAGGCGCCGCGGTCACCCCCGGCGTACGCATGACCTCGCGCACCTTGAATACGTTGATGCCGAAGGTTTCGCGCTTGCCCGTTCGCGTATCGACGCCGAGCGAGAACATCAGGATTTCGAGCTTGTTGGTGCCCGCGAGCTTGGTGCGGGCATCGATATTCTTGAGCAACTCTGACATGTCGGCCTCGTCTGTCTGGTCAGTGGCACGAAAAAAGCGGGGGTGATGCTGGGTTTACGGCAGGGGTCGGAAAGTCTTGAACGCAAGGTGACGATGCGGTGACGGGCACGCCGACGGTCAATCCCAGTCGGCGCGCAGCCCTGCTTCACCCATCGACGACCGACGAGAACTTGCTGACCGCCTGTACGACCTCACGCGCACCGTTGCTGATGCGTTTGATCGCCTGTCCGGCGCTACCCGCCAGTTCGACGCCGCTGCCGGCTTTCACCAGGCTGGATTCCATGCTCACGATGGCGCTGCGCGTGCCATCCTGTATGCGCTGCACCATGCCGCCGATTTCGGCGGTGGACAGGCTGGTCCGCTCGGCCAGCTTGCGCACCTCGTCGGCCACCACCGCAAAGCCGCGGCCCTGCTCGCCGGCGCGAGCGGCTTCGATGGCTGCGTTGAGCGCCAGCAGATTGGTCTGGTCGGCGATCTCACGGATGGTCTTGACGATGCTGGTGATCTGGTCGGACTGCTTGCCCAGTTCCCCTACCCGGTCCGACGTGAGCTGGACCGTTTCAGCGATGGCGCGCATTTCCGACGACGCCCGTTCGATGATGGCCGCACCTTCGGTGGCGATGGCGTCGGTTTCGCTGGACACGCGCCAGGCGACGCGTGCGCTTTCCTGCTCCGCCAGTTGCTGCACTTTCTTCTCGGTGATGTCGGTCGCGAACTTGACCACCTTGTAAAGCTTGCCGGCCGGGTCGAACACCGGGTTGTAGCTCGCCTCCAGCCAGACCACCCGGCCGTCGCGTGCCAGGCGCTTGAAGTCACCGGCGACGAACTCGCCGCTGGAAAGGCGCTGCCAGAACGCCGCGTACCCGGGCGCGGCGACCTCCTCGGCTTCACAGAAGATGCGGTGATGACGCCCGACGACTTCGTCTTTCGAGTAGCCGACCGTCTTCAGGAAGTTCGGGTTGGCATCGAGTATGGTGCCGTCCGGCGTAAAGGAAATGACCGCCATCGAGCGGTTGATCGCGTTGAGCAAGGCGGTGGCTTCGCTCTCGGCGCGCACCTTGTCGGTGATGTCGCTGGCCACCTTGACCACCTTCACGACCCGGCCGTCGGCGCCCAGCACGGGGTTGTAGCTGGCTTCCAGCCAGATTTCACGACCGTCGCGGGCGACCCGCGGAAAGCGGCCGGACACGAAATCGCCTCGCGCCAGACGGGCCCACATGTCGGTGTAGGCAGTCGACGACGCGTACGCGGGCTGACAGAAACTCCGGTGGTGCATGCCCGGTAGTTCAGACACGCCGTAGCCCATCACGCGGGAGAAGTTGGCATTCGCTCCGATCACCTTGCCGTCGGGTTCGAACTCGATGATGGCCATCGAGCGGTCGATGGCATCGATCAGTGCTTTCGTGGCCGCAGCCCGTATTTCACACTCACCAAGACGCGCTTCCAGTTGCTTGCCTTTGTTCCCGAACATGTTCTTTTCTCCTCTTTCGTCTCCAGCATGCTGGTCGTATGAAGTTGCCCGGGCTCGCCGGACGGTCCGCGCAGAGCTGCGATCGCAAGGGAATAACGCCCTCGGCATGTAAGACTTAAGTTATATCCCCGCTCGATGCATGGAAATTTCACAGAGCCTGCCGGGCACGCACCGCAGAAAGCAGAAAAGCCCGCCCGGCACGCCGGTACGGGCTTTTTGCGATGTTGCGATGCACTCAGACGCGGAAGCGTGCGCCCGCCTCTTCCAGCCCCATGGCCAGCGCGCGCAGGTGCTGCGCCTCATTGGCCATGGCGGTGATGGCCGAGCTGTTCTCTTCGCTCATCTGCGCGATCTGCTCGACCGAACGGGCGACGTCGTGGCTGGCGATGGTCTGTTCGCTGACCGATTCGGCAATGCCGCTTATGCCCTGCGAAGTCGATGCTGCCGCGTCAGCCGCGCGGCCGAGCGCGCCGACCACCTCGGTCAGCTGATTGCGCGAGTTGTCGATCGCCTGCACGCCGCGGCGCACCACGCTCTCGACGCTGCCGGCGCGGGCGTCGAGCGCGCGCGTCACTTCGTCGATCTGCTGTGCAGACACCGCCGACTTCTCGGCCAGCTTGCGCACCTCGTCGGCGACGACCGCGAAGCCGCGGCCCTGCTCGCCGGCGCGCGCCGCCTCGATCGCGGCGTTCAGCGCCAGCAGATTGGTCTGTTCGGCGATGTCCTTGACCTGACGGGTCATGTCGCCAATGGCACGGGTGCTTTCGATGAAGGCACCGGCCGCCTGCGAAATCTCGCCCACCACGTGGCCGACCGCATCCAGTTCATGGCTCACCGCATCGATCGCATGATGGCCCTGGGCCGCTTCCTCGCGGCTCGATTCGGCGTGACGGCGCATTTCGGCCGCACTGTCGGACACGCTGTTGATCGACACCGACAGTTCCTCGATCGTGGCCGCCATGGCGGACGCCGACTGGCTCTGGCCGGCCGACGCCTCGCTGATCTGCTGCGTCGCGCTGGCGAGCGCCATCGTCACCTGGCTGACCTCACCGGCCGACGATTTCACGCGGGCGATCAGACCGGACAAGCTGTCGGCCATGCTGTTGAAGCTGTTGGCGATGTCGCCGAATTCGTCCTGGCTGGCGACACGGATGCGCGCCGTCAGATCGCCCTCGGCCAGACGACGGCCACCCTCTATCGTGTGACCGATCGCGTCCTTCAGCGACGCGTACAGGCCGAGCGCCAGATAGACCGACAGCAGCAGCCCGGCGGCGAGCAGCACGCAGGTCAGCGTCAGATCGACCATCAGTCGCTGCGAATGCGCCTTGATGCCGAGGTCGGCGGTGTCGAGCAGCGCGGTCATGGTGCCGACCGACGCCTCGACCGGCACCGAAGCGCGGGCAAACACCTCGGCCGGCGGCAGGTCAAAGCGCTGCGCCTTCAGTGAGGCGTTCAGCAACTCGGCGGTCGAGGCGAAGGCGGTGCGCAGCTTGTCGATCTCGGCGGCAACGCGCGGCGCATGCTCGGGCGCGAAGCTGCGCACACGTTCGTTCACCTGATCCATCGAGGCGACGCGGCGGGCGGCCAGCTGCAGCAGCGCGCCCAGTTCGATTGCCTCGTCCGGCGTGACCGTGCCACGCGCGCTGATCGAGGCGGCACGGCCGCGCAGCCTAGCCAAATTTTCGATGGTGAAGGGCGCGACGTTCACGGCGGCCTCGACCAACGTGAAGGTATCGGGATAGGGGTCGAAGCTCATGCCCGACCGATCGGATACCGAGCGGAAGTCGTTCAGCAGCCTGTCGATCATCGTCGAATGGCGGGCGAAGTTGGCCGCGCCGGTCGAACCGCTCATCTGCTGTCTCACCGCTGCCCACTCTCCGGACAGGCGTTCGATCTGCGCCTGCTGCACGAGCAGTTCCGGATCGGCGGCGTTCAGCGCCTTCAGCGTATCGAGACCGCGTGCGACCTCGGCCGCCTTGGCCTCGACCTTCGCCGCCTGCGAGGCGTCGCCGTTGAGCATGGCGGATGACATGCCGCGATGCTGCTGAACTGCAGTCATCGTGCCGAGCAGCGCACGCAGATACTCGGCGCCGATGTGCTCGCGTTCCATCATGCGCAGACTGTCCAGCCGGGACATCGCAACGGTGGTGGCAAGCGCCACGAGCATGGCGAGCAGTATGCCCATCACGAGCATCATCTTCGGAGCGAACCGCAGGCGCGACATCAGGGCGCGGGCGGGATAAAGCAGGGCGTTCATGGTCTCTCCTCGGGCGGCTGGGGCACGCGGCACTGCGTGCATTAGCCGGATACGGTGTCGAGGCGGGCTCCCCGGGGTCGATACCCCTTCACGACCCGCCTGACAGAGTTACGGCAGACTGCATCCAGGGTTGAGCGAACTTTCTGCAACGCAGCATTCATTTGATATGCATCAAATGCAACGGGGCGCCCACAGGCGCCCCGTCGTCCTTAGCTCGCGCAGCCGGCAGATCAGGCAGCGTAGCCGATGCGGAAGCCGCCCCACTGCCGGCCGCCAACGTAGATCGGTGCCGAAATGTCGTGCACCACCTCGCCGGTGTCGCGGCGATAGGTCTGGATCAGGAAAGGCTGGCTGTGCGCACCGCAGCGACGTCCGACCGGGTCGTCGAAGATGCGCTTGGTGCGGTTGCCGGCGATGTCCTTCTTTTCGTCGCCGGTCAGCGGCTGCGAGAAACGCTTGTTGTGTGTCGGGAAATAGCCCTTGCGGTCGACCGCGCCGGCGTAGATCAGCCCTGCATGTCGTTCGAGCAGAGGCTCCTGGATCGCCGGGAACAGGCGGTCGGTCAGGGCGTCGAACTTGGTGCTGTACTTGGTCGGCTTGGTGCCGGCGATCGGCTGGTAGTTCTCGTCGAACAGGTCTTCCATCCGGATTTCGCCGCGCTTGACCGCCGCCTCCAGGCAGGCGCCGATGCGCTGCGCCGCGTCGGCGACGATCTCCGGCATGCGGGCGTGGGCAGCAACCGCCTGCTCGCCGTAGCTGCCAAGGCGGAACACCTGCGACAACTCGGCCAGATTGCTTGATAGCACGTCCAGTCGTGACGCCTCGGCAGCGGTCGAACTGGAGACCTCGCGATTCGATTCCGCCATCGCGAAAATGCGCTGCACGTGCTGCTCGACCTGTTCACCCAGCGCCCGGTTCTGACGCATGGCTTCGACCGTGCCGCCCACGCGCTCCAGCGTCGCGTCGGCACATTCGCGGATGCTTTCCAGCGTGGCCACCGCCTCGCTGGTCAGGTCGGCGCCGGTGCGCGCCTCGACCGCGCTGGCGCGGATGACCGAGGCGGCATCAGCGGTTTCACGCTGCACGGCGGAAATCATCGAATGGATCTGCCCGGTGGACGCGGCCGTCCGCTCGGCCAGCTTGCGCACCTCGTCGGCCACGACCGCGAAGCCGCGGCCCTGCTCGCCGGCACGCGCCGCCTCGATCGCTGCGTTCAGCGCCAGCAGATTGGTCTGGTCGGCGATCTCGCGGATCACCTGAACGACCGAGCCGATCTCCTCCGAGCGCTTCCCCAGATGTTCGATCTGGCGCGCGCTTTCGGACACGCTGCCGGCAACGCGCGCCATCTCCTCGGCGACGCGGCTGACCACCTGCGCCCCCTTCTGCGACAGCTCGCGCGATCGGGTCGCATCGTCCACGGTGCCGGCGGCCGCTTCGGTTGCCGCCTCCATGCTGGCCTTCATATTGCCGACATCACCGCTGGCCGCTTGTGAGGCCGCACACTGCTGCTCGGCTGAGCCGGCGACACGCTCTGCCCCCTTGCCGAGGCCGCTGCAGGTGTCCTGCAGCCGCTTCGAGGTGAACAGCATCTTGGCCATCGCTGCGCTGAACTCGGTCACCAAGCGGTTATAGCTTTCCGCCAGTCGAGGCAGTGCGCCGCCGCCGCGTACGTCCAGTCGATAGGTGAGATCGCCTGACATGCGGGCGCGTTCGAGGCCGGCGACCATGGTTTCGAGCGGACGCTCAAACAACAGGACCGCCGTTGTGCGTGCAATGAAAGCCCCCGTCGCGGCCAAGGCCGCGGCAATCAGTGCGCCGCTCAGGGTGAAGGCCGATGCGCTGTACGCGTAAAGGCCGAGGTGGGTGATCAGCAGTGCGGAAAAAAGGCCCAGCCAGGGCAAAATGCTGCGCGTCGCTGCGCGCTTGCTTGTTGTCATCGTTCCTCTCCTGTCCGGTAAGGGTCTTTCCGCATCGCGCAAGCCCCATCGCCCGCGCGGTACGGTCGGACCCTGGGCATCGTGTGCCTGTCCGTGGTGAAGGGAGTTACGACCTGAAGCGTCCGAACTTGAGACGCTTGCCGTGGCAGCGCCTCGCGGGGGTCCGACAGGGAACCTCAGGTGACTGTAAACAGCTTCTGGAAATTGGCGACCTCGATGACCTGGCGCACCGGCGCACTGCAGTTCACGAGTCGCACGACGCAATGGGCGGCGCGCGCCTTGTCGCGCAGCATCAGCAGCATGCCCAGCGCCGAGCTGTCGAGATAGCTCACCGCAGCCAGGTCGATTTCGAGCGTGTCGAGGGCGTCGCCCGCCATCATCCGCTCGGTGGTCTCACGGAATGCGCGATGCGCGGAGAAGTCGAAGCGGCCACCCAACGAGATGCGGGCGAGTCGGTCGATGACCGAGGTACGGATTTCCATGCTGGATCTTTATCAGTGAGTGGATGATTGAACGAGGCGTCAACGGCTCATGCGTGAGCGGCGACCCGGCGTCCTCCCTGCAGTGCGGCAACGATGCGCTCGGCCACCTGGTTCAGTGGCGCCACCTCGCAGCAGGCGCCGATCTGAGCGGCCTCGCGCGGCATGCCATATACGACACAGCTTTCCTGGTCCTGCCCTATGGTCCATGCGCCGGCGCGGCGCATGGCCAGCATGCCCTGGGCGCCGTCCTTGCCCATGCCGGTCAACAAGGCAGCGACCGCGCTGCCACGCGCGTGCTGGGCGGCCGAATTGAACAGCACGTCTACCGCCGGCCGGTGACGGTTGTAAGGCGGCGTCTGCAGCAGTTCGCAGACATAGCCGGTGCCGCTGCGGCGGATTTCCAGATGCGAATGCCCAGGCGCCAGATAGGCATGACCGGGCAGGATGCGCTCGCCCTGCTCCGCCTCCTTGACGCGGACACGGGCCAGCGAATCGAGGCGGCGGGCGAAGCTCGCGGTGAACATTTCAGGCATGTGCTGCACCATCACGATGCCGGGCATATTGGCCGGCAGTCGGCACAGCACTTCCTTGATCGCTTCGGTGCCGCCGGTCGACGCGCCGATGCAGACGATGCGGTCGCCCCACGCCGACGTGGCGGCGGCGGTCGCCGGCCGCGCGGCCGCGGTCGCTGGCTCGGCCGGTGCGGTCCGCAGCACCTTCAGCCGCGCGCCATGCGCGGCGCGGATCTTCTCGTGTATTTCCTGCGCATAGCTGACCGGCAGGCCGGCCAGCGATCCACGCGGCTTGGCCACGTAATCGACCGCGCCCAGTTCGAGTGCCTGCAGCGTGGTTTCCGACCCCTGCGCGGTCTGGCTCGAAATCATGATGACCGGCATCGGGCGCAGCCGCATCACCTTGTCGAGAAATTCGAGGCCGTTCATGTTCGGCATTTCGACGTCGAGCGTCAGCACGTCGGGCGAGGTTTCCTTCACCTTCTGCCGGGCCACGGCCGCATCGGGCGCCGTGCCCACGACTTCCATGTCGGGCGCCTGATTGATGATCTCGGTCAGCACCGCCCGCATCACCGCGGAATCGTCGACCACCAGAACCCTGATCTTCATTCCATGCTCCTCGCTGCCCCCGTTCAGGAGAACAGCTCGATGTCGCCCGATGCGTCGTCGCGGGCGAGTCTTTCCTGGTACTCGCGTTCGCGGCGCGCCAGCGTATCGTTGTTCACGCGGGCAAGTTTCTTCATCAGCACACGCCCGGCGTGCGGGAAGAAATAGATCTTTCGTGCATGACTGTCCAGCAGATCCTGCGCCAGCACCGGAATGCCCTCGTTGGCCAGATAGTCGAGCACGAAATCGGCGTTGCGCTCGCCGACATTGGCATTGGCCAGCGTCGCCATCACGCGCCCGCCGCCGAACACCTTGGCCTGCAGCGCCGAGCGACGTGCCCCGGCCTTGATCAGTTCGTTCACCAGCAGTTCCATCGCGTAAGCACCGTAGCGTGCCGAACGGCTCATGACACCGCTGCCGGCGTCCGGCAGCATGAAGTGGTTCATGCCGCCGATGCCGCGCTCAGGATCGCGTATGCAGGCGGCGACGCAGGAGCCGAGCACCGTCACCAGCAGCATGTCACGCGTGGTGACGAAGAACTCACCCGGCAGGATCTTGACCGCCTCGCGCGAGAAGTTGCGGTCAAAATAGCGCTGCGCCGCCTGATGCTCGATCAGGCCCGGGCCGTGATTATCGACCGCCGTCAGCACGCGCATAAACCGTCCTTCCCAGATTGCGGAACAGGTCGACCGCGTGCGAGAAGCTCTCCGAGTGGCCGGCAAACAGCAGCCCGTCGGGCCGCAGCAACGGCACATAGCGCTTGAGGATGCCGTACTGCGTGGGCTTGTCGAAATAGATCATGACATTGCGGCAGAAGATGGCTTCCAGCGGCCCACGTACCGGCCAGTTCGGTTCGAGCAGGTTCACCCGGGTGAAGCGGATCAGCCGCTGCAGTTCCGGACGCACCCTCACTTCACCCGAACGGCTGCCGGTGCCGCGCAGGAAGTACTTGCGCACCAGTTCAGGCGACAGCTTTTCGATGCGCTCTTCGCCATAGACGCCCGCCTGGCCCTGCGCCAGCACCTGGGTGTCGATGTCGGAGGCGATGATTTCGACCGGCGGCGTCATGCTGCCGTACAGCTCGCAACAGGTGATGGCGATCGAGTACGGCTCCTCGCCGGTCGAGGCAGCGCTGCACCAGATGCGCGCGTTGGGCTTGCCGAGCTTGGTCAGGTGCTGCTTCAGCAGATCGAAGTGATGTGCTTCGCGGAAGAAGGACGTGAGATTGGTCGTCAGCGAATTGACGAAGGTTTCCCATTCGGTGCGGTCGTTGCGCTCCAGCCGGCGGATGTAGTCGGCGAAGGTCGCGTCGCCGGTGGCGCGCAGCCGGCGTGCCAGCCGGCTGTACACCATGTCGAACTTGATCGGCGACAGCGAGATGCCAGCGTACTGATGGATCATCTTCGCGATGCGGTCGAAGTCCTCGCGCGTGAAGCTGAACTCGCGCGTACTGCCGGTCAGAGTCTTCACCTCCGACAGCTGGCGCGTGATCTGCGCCGCGTTGTGCGTGGTGATGCTTGCCTTGCTGCCTGTGTTCACGATGCGGATTCCATTTGGAAGGACGATTCAGTCACTGCCTGCGTTCAGAACTCTTCCCATTCCTCTTCAGCGAAGGCGGGCTGCGCCGTCGGCGCGATGCGCTTGACCTTGCCCAGCGCACCGCCACGCGAACGCGGCAGCACCGGTTCGCTGTTCGCCGCCTCGCGCACTGCATCGAACGACGACGCCACACGACCGCCCTCGTCCAGCTTGAACTGCCCCACCGCACGCATCAGCGAACGCGCCTGCTCTTCCAGGCTCTCCGCC